>NZ_POYH01000031.1:0-51615 GCF_002899995.1 Acinetobacter sp. AKBS16
CCACCCACACTCCCGTTGGCACCGAGCATACCTTTATCTAAATCGGCAATATGCATAGAACCGCCTTTTCCACGGCATAGTCCGTCATCTTTACCGAAAATTTCCAGCATCATGGCGTGAATATCACAGCCTTTTGCAATACAGTGTCCATGTCCACGGTGTGTTGAAGTGATATAGTCTTTGTCGGTTAAGTTTTCGCAAATCCCGACTGCTACAGCTTCTTCTCCGCTATATAAGTGAATAAAGCCTGGAATATCACCATTGGTATTTTCTTCATGAAGTCGATCTTCAAATTCACGAATATCACGCATGCGTTTATATGCTGCGAGTAATTGCTCTTCCGTTAATTGCATATCCTTTTCCTTTATTATCTTGATTATTAAAAATCAACCAAGTTTCAGCGAGTTTTATATATTTCGCTATAAATAATAAAGCTCAATTTAATTTAATATGCTATTAGACTAAAAAGTTTAAAATAAGTTTTTTAGCTATTAATTTTTATTTTTCACAAACTTACGCCACAAAAATAAAATTAAAAAATTTTAATTCATTTCATATACTTGTAAAACAAACCTTTAACCAACCTTTATTAATTTATAATATTTGCTGTGCACTATACGCATTAATAAATTCTTTATTTCTTATTTATAGAAATAAGGTTTTTTATTATAACTAGTCTAGTTGCAAATTTATTTAATATAAAATGGAATTTTATATATGGACTTAAAAAGGCAAATAGAGACAGGTATTAAGTTAAGAGGAATAGATAAAGTTTCTCGTATTCCTATTAAAATTTTACCTACCGAAGAACTACCTAAAAAACCTGAATGGATTCGAGCAAAAATAACTGATTTCGAAGAAATTCAACGTATCAAAAATTTATTACGCCAACAAAAGTTACATAGTGTTTGCGAAGAAGCTGCATGTCCAAATCTACCTGAATGTTTTGGTGGTGGTACGGCAACATTTATGATTATGGGAGATATTTGTACAAGACGTTGCCCTTTCTGCGATGTAGCACATGGTCGTCCAATGCCTTTAGATGAAAATGAACCTAAACATCTAGCTGAGACGGTCGCTAACCTAAACTTAAAATATGTAGTCATTACCTCTGTAGACCGTGATGATCTACATGATGGGGGCGCAGCACATTTTGTGAAGTGTATTGAAGAAATCAGAAACCGTTGTCCAGATACGCTAATTGAAATTTTAGTTCCGGACTTTCGTGGCCGTTTAGAAACAGCACTCTCTACATTAAGCTTATCACCACCCGATGTATTTAATCATAATATTGAGACAGTACCGCGTTTATATAAAGCAATGCGTCCCGGTTCTGACTATCAGCATTCATTAAATTTATTAAAACGTTTTAAAAAATACTGTCCTGATATCAAAACTAAATGCGGTCTAATGGTAGGGCTAGGAGAAATTGAAGCTGAGGTTATTGCTCTACTCAACGATTTAAAAGATCATGATGTAGATTTAGTGACTATTGGACAATATTTACAGCCCTCTAAATCACATGCCCCTATTCACCGGTTTGTGAATTTACAAGAATTTGAAAGATACACTCAGCATGGTCAGCGTTTAGGCTTTAAAAATATCTGGAGTGCGCCGATGGTCCGTTCTAGCTATTTTGCCGATCGGCAATATTTCGGAGAACCTGCCCCAAAGCCATTTTCAAGAGAGGATGTTTTGTCATAGGGCGAGGCGAAATAACAAAACTTACCCAATAGGATAATAGTCAAACCGTTTAAAATTATTTAAGGTAAATGAAATAACGAGGAAATAGTCACAATAAGAAAGCTAAACCTGTTGAGCGGCCACGGATACGCCATTTCAACGATAAAGGAACTTCGATATGGATATGTCAAAACAATTATTATTGCCTTCTACAGATAACCTTCCGTCTTTCTTTAGACCGGAAACAATCTCTGAATCCCCTTGTTTAGGAAAAAAGCCGTCACTCGATCTAGATGCGGCTCCTATATTTGATCTAGATCAGGAATGGCAACATTCCTTATTTGGTCGTTCAATCCAAGAGTGCCATAGAAATTTGATGCATATTGCTGAAGATGCAGATATGGCAATTGGGGTGACTGACCCTCACGGTACTTTACTCTGGACATGGAGTAGTACACCTATGCGTTCATCTGCTGAGCAAGTCCATTTTGTTGAAGGTGGACAATGGTCAACCCAAGCAGTTGGTCAAAATGCAATTGGTCTTGCCCTAAATACACATTCTGCAAGCTGTGTTTATTCACATGAAAACCAGATGAACAGTGTTAGAGACTGGGTATGTTATGCAGCCCCGATCACTGACGCAAATACAGGCCAGTTTTATGGCATTATGAACTTATCAACTAAATATCAAAAGCATAACTCACTTGGAATTTTAGCTGTTGAACGCTGTGCCGATATTGTAAAACAAGCCATTCAACTTCATCAAAAGAACATTTTATATATTAAGGCGCTAGGCACGCCTAAGGTTCAATACAATCAACATGGCTTGACACTCACGCAGCGCCAAATCGAAATTTTATGTATTCTTGCTTTATGTCCGGAAGGCATAAACCTAGAAGAGCTTCACTATGCCTTATATGGCGATCGACCAGTGAGTACCACTACACTAAAAGCTGAGCTCTCACAGCTTCGAAACCTGATTCCCGATGTGATCGAGTCACGACCATATAGACTTAACTGTGAAATTCAATGTGACTTTCTCATGGCTGAGCAAGCACTAAACTTAGGTTTTACTGCAACCACTTTAACACTGTATAGAGGTAGTTTTTTAGCCAAGTCAGAAAGTCCGTTTTTGTGTGCTTGGAGAGATTGCTTTGACGCCCGCTTGAGTCATGTTATCTATCAAATTGATGATGTAGACCAACTATTACGTGTGGTTAGCCGTGTTCCCGACCGTGTTGATGCCGTTGAACGCTTACTTGAACTTCTGCCCGAAGAAACACCGTATCGGGCAAAGCTCTTAAAATTGCTTGAATAAAATAAAAGGGAGAATATGTAGAATATTCTCCCTTTTTAAGTTGAGATCAAGCAGAGGCTTGAAGCTGTACTCTATAGCAATCGTCTAAAGCTAATTCATAATACCGCAGCCCTTCTTCCGCCGCATGAAATGCTTTTTGCTGCCAATCAGGACGTTCATTACACAAACGTTTAATCAGCTCCATGGCTTCATAAGGATGTAAATCATCATAATGAGCATGTGCACGTAACCAGGCTAAAGAACGCTTATCAATGGTAACTTCCGGATGATCCGTATAAGCGTGTATGCCTTTATAGACTTGAATAGACCAGTCACCTGTCGCCCATTCAATTGCTAAATTGGTCGCTGCCAGACATTCAGCCAAGTTGCCACGATGACTCATATTCCAAAGAAAATGATTCACCGCATTCATCGAAGCTGGTGGGCGAACACTATCGAGTTGTTCTACCGTTAATCCAAAACCTCTAGCCCAATCCCGATACCACTGTAAATGGCGCTCTTCGACCTTAATATTTTGAATTAACCAATCTCTTGTTTCAGTAACGCCAGGTTCTGCAAAAGCAGTTGCTTTAGCTAACGCACCAGCCATATATGACGGGAAATGCGCTACTAATGGATAGAAATTAAGTAAAGCATAACGGAAACTTTCTAGGCTCAATCCCCCATTGGCCATTTCAGTAAAAAACGGATGTTTACTCACCCGCTCCTTCACTGGTAAAAGATCCTCCCAAAACCGCTGAGACCATCCATTATGCGGCGTAATTTCTAAACTCATTCCATATTGATTTAGAGCAGTCATTGCTAATTTTCCTATTTATATGACAGCAATCATCTGTACTTCACGGCTATAAGTCTATCCGAAAATGATAAAGATACAATCTTTAATCGACCATTTGTAATTTTTTCTCAAAGGTTTCGAATCTTTAGATAATTGTGACGCTAATCATTGAAATGTCGTGATTTTTATCACAATTAGGGGTCGTAAAAATCATTACTTTTTTAAAAAATCTGTATTATTATTTTAAATAAACCACACATTATATAACCAATACTTTTAGATGGAACTTTAATAAAACAAGTCTCATTTTATGCCAACTTCCAATATAGAGAGCATTAATTATGAAGTTGCAAGGTTCCAATATATTGGGACAGGAACAAATAGATTTATTAACCACACGCGGATTAAATTTCGTATGGTTTCCAAAGCAACTTGAAACGATATATCGTTTTCAATATCAAAATGGTGCAGCCTATGAGTTTCGCTATAGAGCACCTATTATTTTAATATTATATTTATTTTTAAGCTTTGGTATATACCAAGTTTTACCAACCGAACAAGTTTTATCCTGGTTAAGCTATTATTCTTGGGTAGGCATAATTGTTTTAATCGCCTGGATTTTATCATTTATTAAAAAATTAAATCAGTGGTTTGATTATTATGTCGGAATTGGTTCTTCCGCTGCCGTTGCCATAACATTTATCTTAATTAACGTTTTAGAAAATGGCCAAGATAATGTACTTTTTCATGCAGCAATGATGTATGCCATTGTAATTATCTATGGTGCGGTAGGCATGCGTTTTTATACTGCCATTATTGCAGGATGGGTCGGCGGTCTTATTGGTATTTTGGTAAGTACCTATTTGAACGGAGACATAGACTGGACCTTCCTGAACCGTACATATACGTTTAGTAGTTTCTTAGGCATGACCCTTGCCTATGCTACGGATCGTCAGCACCGTGAAAACTATTTACAAAACTGTATGATTGAGCTCAATCGTATTGAACTCATGCAACAAGCTCAACAACTGTCACTGCTTTCTCAACAAGATGCTTTAACCGGACTTGCTAACCGACGTTATCTTGATGAAACACTTGATAATGAATGGCGACGCGCATTACGCCATGAGACTCCTCTTACTATTATGATGGTTGATATCGACTTCTTTAAACCATATAACGATAGCTTAGGCCATCTCAAGGGTGATCAGTGTTTAAAAGATATTGCGACTGCAATTTCCTCAATTGCTGCTCGTAGTGGCGATTTGGTTGCCCGTTATGGCGGTGAAGAATTCTTACTTCTGTTCCCAATGACAAATGCACAACAAGCCAAAATTCAGGCCGAAAGATTAATGAATGCAATTAAGAAAATTGCTATTGTTCATCCATGTAGTAGTGTTTCACCATACGTAACTATTAGTGTTGGCGTGGCGACCACAATTCCACGTTTAAATGATTCAATTTCTGCTTTTGTTAGTCGTGCTGATCATGCGCTCTATCAGGCAAAAACAAATGGCCGCAACCAATATCAAATTGCTTTGAATGAAGAACAAATTGTAGATCTAACTTAATGATTTATTTTTAAGGTAATCATGTGATTTCAATAAAAATAGAAAAGCCACATAATTTTGATTATGTGGCTTTTTTAATACGCTGATTAGAACTAACTATGGTTCAATTGGCGCAAATGGAGGAACAACATCCGCGTTTTGAGCACGGTGGCGTAAGAAATGATCCATTAGTACAATTGCCAACATTGCTTCCGCAATTGGAGTTGCTCGAACGCCCACGCACGGGTCATGACGGCCTTTAGTTAACACATCAGTATCTTCACGATTTAAATTAATCGTTTTACCCGAAGTAGTAATACTTGCTGTTGGTTTTAGTGCAATCGCCACACGAATGGTCTGGCCACTTGAAATACCACCTAAAATACCACCAGCATGATTTGCCAAGAAGCCATGACTAGTCAATTCGTCACGTGTTTCATGTCCGAACTGTCCTGCTACAGCAAAACCATCGCCAATTTCAACACCTTTAACCGCATTAATACTCATCATTGCATGTGCAATATCAGCATCTAAACGATCAAAGACAGGCTCACCCCAACCTACAGGAACTTTTTCGGCTAAAATTTCTAACTTAGCACGCAACTTGTACCTTGCTCACGTAAAGATGTAACTAATGCTTCAAAACGAGGAACAGCATCTACATCGCCACAGAAAAATGGATTATTTAGAACTTCATTCCAATCCAGTTTTTCAGCAACTTCATTACCAATTTGAGTCACATGACCGCGGATCAGAACACCAAATTTTTCTGCTAGATATTTCTTCGCAATAGCACCCGCTGCAACACGCATAGCAGTTTCACGAGCACTTGAACGGCCACCGCCACGATAATCGCGGAAACCATACTTTTGCGTATAAGTGTAATCTGCGTGACCCGGTCTAAAAGTTTGTGCAATATTTCCATAATCTTTCGATTTTTGGTCTGTATTGCGAATGAGTAAACCAATTGGCGTACCAGTAGTTTTACCCTCAAACACACCAGAAATGATTTCAACCTGATCAGGCTCTTTACGCTGCGTCGCAAATTTCGAGGTTCCCGGCTTACGGCGATCCAGATCTTTTTGCAAATCTTCTTCGGTTAATGCAAGGCCTGGTGGCACCCCATCAACAATTGCCATTAAACCAACCCCATGCGATTCACCGCATGTTGTCACACGAAAGAGTTGTCCAATACTGTTCCCTGCCATATGTACAACTCCTTAAACTTGTTCTTCAAATAATTTTCTATAACGACGACATTGTTCAGCAGTCAAAGCAAAAATACCTGAACCACCTTTTTGGAAAGTAAGCCAATTGAAATCAACTGTATTAAAGTTTTGGCGCATTGCCCATTCAGAGTTACCGACTTCAATAACTATAAGACCATCTTCCGTTAAGTAATCTGCCGCTTGAGCAAGCATTTTACGAACCAAGTCTAAACCATCCTGACCTGCTGCTAATGCAAGTTCAGGTTCATGTAAAAACTCTTCCGGCAAGTCAGCCATGTCTTCGGCATCAACATACGGAGGGTTACTTACAATTAAATCGTACTGGTTTTCAGCTGGAATTTTTTCAAATAAATCCGACTCAAGTAATGCAACTTGGTATTGTTTATTGTGATGTTCAACGTTAATTGATGCTACTTCTAAAGCTTCTTTAGAGATGTCTGTTGCATCTACTTCTGCATCTGGATAAGCATAAGCTAAAGCTACCGCAATACAGCCAGAACCTGTACACATATCTAAAATACGTTGTGGAGTTTTAGGCTTGGTATTTTCTGGTAAGTTATTAAGCGCTTCACGCATTTGGCCATTTTCATCTAAACAATATGGCGCAAAACGTTGCTCAATTAACTCTGCAATTGGTGAGCGAGGAATAAGTACGCGCTCATCCACATAAAATGGCTTATTAAAGAAATAAGCTAAATTTAATAAATAAGAAGTCGGAATACGCTCATTAATACGGCGTTCCAACAAGCTTAAGAATTCTGCTTTTTCACTTGGTAAAAGCTTCGCATCTAAAATCTCTGAATCTGCTGACCATTCAAGAGATAAGGTTTGTAAAACTAATGCAGAGCTTTCTGCGAAATAATCTTCAGTACCTTGTCCTAAATGTGCATCATATTGACGTAATGCTGACACCCCAAAACGAATAAAATCTCGAATTGTTGATAAATTTTCAGCAGCTTCCTGTAAATGTTCAGGGCTAATCGTCGGTCGCTCCACTTAGGCGTCTCCAAAGGCAAATTTTGCAAAGTGACTATTCTACTGAGTGAGGTAATGCAAAGCAACGCTTTGCCTTGTGAACCAGTGTTTTACATATCTATCTCGAACAGTCATGGCTCAAAAACAAAATACTTTGTTTTAATTAAGAAATAATGAACTTTTAAGTAGGGTGAAATTTAGTCTATAAAATAAAAAAGCGGCCTTTCAAAATGGGCCGCTCTTTAAGTATATTTAGTTTAAAGCTTAAGTTTTTCTGCCACATAATCAGAATCTTTATCGCCACGACCCGACAGATTCACCACGATCATGGTTTCTTTCGGCAGTTTTGGCGCTTCACGTATTGCCCATGCGACAGCATGTGAGCTTTCAAGCGCAGGAACAATACCTTCAACTCGTGATAAGGTCATAAACGCATCTAAACATTCTTGGTCAGTTGCAGTGCTATATTCCACACGGCCTAAATCTTTTAAGAAACTATGTTGTGGCCCAACACCAGGATAGTCCAATCCTGAAGCGATAGAATGCACAGGTAAAGGTTCACCAGCCTCATTTTCAAGAACATAACATGCCATACCATGAATTTGGCTTGGTTTACCTAATGTTAGGGTTGCCGAATGCATATTTGTATCTAGCCCATGCCCAGCAGGTTCAACTCCTACAAGTTTCACATCTGAATCATTTAAAAAAGCTGTAAAGGCACCGATTGCATTTGAACCACCACCCACACATGCCACTACATAATTCGGATTTTTTCCAAATCGTTGATGCGTCTGCTCTTTAATTTCCTTACCAATAATTGATTGAAAATCTCGAACCATTTTAGGAAATGGATGTGGACCAACCACAGAACCAATCGCATAAATAAAGTTTTTAGGATCTTTTAAATATTCTTCAAACGCGCTATCTACAGCATCTTTTAACGTTGCTGTACCGCGAGTTACTGACACCAAATGAGCGCCCAAAATTTTCATTTTGACCACATTTGGATGTTCTTTTTCAATATCAACTTGCCCCATGTGGATTTCACATGGAATACCCACTAGAGCACAAGCCGTTGCTAAAGCAACCCCATGTTGACCCGCACCAGTCTCGGCGATAACTTTCTTTTTGCCCATATATTTAGCAAGTAGAGCCTCACCTAAACAGTGATTAATTTTATGGGCACCGGTATGATTTAAGTCTTCACGTTTTAAATAAATTTGCGCGCCACCTAACTGTTCTGAAAGGCGTTTTGCATAAAATAAAGGACTTGGACGGCCGACATAATTTGCAAAGAGGTCTGCTAATTCATTTTGAAATTCTGGCGTATGGCGAATTTCTTCATAAGCAACATTAATTTCATCCATTGCTTCTTTTAAATGTGGAGGAATAAATTGCCCTCCATATTCACCAAAAAATCCTTGTTCATTCGGTAAAGCAATACCATTAATTTGATGTTGCATATCATCCCTCTTTTTAAATTATTAAAGTTATCAAGTTTATCGAGAAAGGTAACGCGTCAAATCCTCAATGCCTTTTAGGGTCATTGGATACATATGGTTTTCAAAAATCTCTTTAATCCAACCAATTGTTTGAGTGTAATGCCAATACCCTTCTGTTTCAGGGTTTAACCATGCTGTTTTATCAAAATGCTGACGTAGGCGACGTAACCAAACTTCACCTGCTTCATCATTCATATATTCAACCGAACCACCTACCGATTTCAGCTCATACGGTGCCATACTGGCATCACCTACGACAATTACACGATAGTCACGTCCATAGGTATGAAACAAGTCCCATGTGTTCATGCGAGTAGCTGTTCTTCGGTAGTTATCTTTCCAAACATAGTCATAAAGACAGTTATGAAAATAAAAGTATTCAAGCGTTTTAAATTCTGTTTTAGCTGCGCTAAATAACTTTTCACATTGGGCAATGTGTGCATCCATCGAACCGCCTACATCAAACAACATGAGCACTTTGATTCGATTTCGACGCTCTGGTACCATTTGAACGTCAAGAATACCCTGCTTGGCCGTTTCACGGATTGTACCGTCAACGTCTAACTCTTCGGCAGCACCTTGTCTTGCAAATTTACGTAAACGTCGTAAAGCAATTTGCATTTGGCGGGTACCAAGAACTTGGTCATCATCTAGATTTTGGTATTTACGCTGTTCCCAAACTTTAACCGCCGAACGCTTACGGCCCGGCCCACCAATTCTGACGCCTTCCGGATGGTCACCAAAAGCACCAAAAGGTGAAGTTCCACCCGTGCCAACCATACGGTTACCACCTTGATGTTTTTTATGCTGTTCACGTAAACGCTCTTCTAGCATTTTCATCAGTTCTTCTAAAGAACCTGCTTTTTGAAGTTCAGCTCTTTGCTCTGGTGTTAAATGCTTTTCTAGAAGTTCTAAGTCGAACCAGTCTTTTGGTAATTTATGAACTTGTTTGAGTAACTCATCAATATCAAAGGTTTCTATGCCATCAAAGTAATCTTTCATGGCACGATCGAACTTATCAAAAAAACGTTCATCTTTAACTAAAATGGTTTTAGCAAGTTGATAGAACTCTTCTTGATCGGCAAAAACTAGCCCTTCGCTTACTGCACGATTTAAATCAATCAATTCACGAGTCGTGACTGGAACACCATATTTTCGTAAGGTGTAAAATAACCGCACAAACATGGGTTATTCCCTCCTTTAACGTCGCGACATGAAAGCCAAACGTTCAAGCAGTTGTACATCTTGTTCGTTTTTAATGAGTGCGCCATACAAAGGTGGAATAGCTTTTGATGTATCTCGATTACGTAGTACATCTTCAGGCATATCATCTGCCATAAGCAGACTCAACCAATCGATCAGTTCAGATGTAGATGGTGGTTTCTTCAAGTTAGGAATTTCACGGAGCTTAAAGAAAACTTGAAGCGCTTCATTTACCAAAGTTGCAGAGATATTCGGGAAATGTACCGAGATAATTTCGCGCATCGTTGCTTCATCTGGGAACTCAATGTAATGGAAGAAACAGCGACGCAAGAAAGCATCTGGTAATTCTTTTTCATTATTTGAAGTAATAATTACGATTGGACGTTGAGTAGCCGTAATTGTTTCGCCTGTTTCATAAACATAAAAAGACATTTTATCAAGTTCATGTAACAGGTCATTTGGAAACTCAATGTCTGCCTTATCAATTTCATCAATTAAAAGCACACAGCGCTCTTCACTGGTGAAAGCTTCCCACAATTTACCGGGCTTAATATAGTTCTTAATATCGTAAACACGATCATCACCAAGTTGGCTATCACGTAAACGAGAAACAGCATCGTATTCATATAAGCCTTGCTGTGCCTTAGTCGTTGACTTGATGTGCCAAGTAATGAGTTTTAAACCAAGACTTTCTGCCACTTGCTCGGCAAGTAAAGTCTTACCTGTACCCGGCTCACCTTTAACCAATAAAGGCTTTTGCAAAGCACGAGCTGCTTTTACAGCAAGTTTAAGACTATCAGTCGCGATATATTGATCTGTACCGGTAAAATGTTGGGTATCAGCAGACATGTAGAGACCTTATTTTTCTATTTCAATGGTTAGATGGAACGCATGCTTTTGTTTGTTATATATTTTGACCAACAATAGCCAATAACCAAACCTAGACCGATTACAAACAGAATTAAGGATAAATTTGACCAGATTAAAGGACTGTCTTTAGTTAAAACACCAAATAGTAGTCCAAAAATAGCTGGCGCTACAGATGCATTAGGCCCTTCCGAAACAGTCGGTGTCACCAAAATAGCAAAAACAACTAACCAGCTTATTGCGCCCAAAGTGGTAGGTAAGCGGCGCATTAAACGCCACCAGCACCACAAGGCAATAATAGCGCCAACGCCATAAGCTGTTAAAGCAATAATCTCTTCAGGAATCGCATCGAGAGAAGAAAGTAATTGATTTAAAATTCCAGCTTGATCTTCACGCACCACGTAAGCCCTCTGGTTCAACTGCATTTGGGTTAATTAACCCTTCTGGCGGCATCTGAATAAAGAAGCCTTTTGTTTGTAATGAGTCTAGAACATGTAAAACATTTACACGCGCTAATTTACGTGTTGGAGCCAATTCTAAATGCATGACAAACGTTGCACGGCCAAAGGCTTGTAAAACAGCTTCTGGAACTTTTTCAAACGGATCGGCTTGCTCCGTTTCATCAGGATAGTTTGGACGAGCAATATAAATGTACATTTCATCTTTTTTGCTCGATCTATAAATATCACAGTGCATTTCAAATCAACTCTTGAACTAAGGACAGCATACATGAAAAAAAACGACAGACACACGCAGGTTTGTTTACGCATCAGTCGTTTTTTCTTTTCTTGCGAAATATTAACCTACAACAATCATTAAGGTCGATAAATAACTTTTAATTTTCCAAAGTTTTAAATTTTCAACCTTCATTAACTCTTTAATTTTACATAAAAAATCTTTTTGTCGACTTTTATAAAATAAAAATTTTACATTTTAAAAACAATAAAATTTGAGCTAAAGCAGATTGCCTTTGATTTAATCTATTGAATTTTATAAATTTACGGTTATGTATAAAGTTAAATAAGGCCTAAATTAGATTCAACTTATGTATACAGGATAAGACATTATTTAACCGTTTTTGATTTTTAATATGATTCAATAATAGAAGATCTTAAAAGAAAATATGGAGGTCTATGCTATGTCTCGTGGCGACAAATCATCTTATACAGCAAAACAAAAACGTCAGGCGAAACATATTGTTGAGAGTGAAGTAGATAGAGGTCATTCTCAAGAAGAAGCTGAACGTATTGCATGGTCTACCGTCAATAAACAAGATGGCGGCGGCAAGAAAAAATCACATTAAAACTACCACTGGATACTTCTTTAGTTGGCCTATGACTAAAGAAGTATCTTTCAACATTCTAACTCAAGCATTAAAAGATTCTTGAGCCTTGCATATAATCATTACTCACCTGATTTAGAGTATTTAAGATTATATGGCCATCTTGAGTACGTAAGGCTTCATTTAAGCGATTCATGTAATTCACTAACATTTCTTTCGAAGCTTGAGCGAACTCGGTAGTTACCGCTTCATCTTCATATAAGATGACATAACTACGGGCAAACCCATAAATGAGATAAATTACAGCTTTTTCGTTTAGGTCTGATGAGTGTTTGAGATGGTGTTCACAGGCACTTTTTAAATTCTTAAATGCATCTGTACCAGTAGATTGATTTTTGAAAGATGAAAGTATTGTTTGGAAGTTCATATCCATATTCCACTCAAAAAGTAAAGCTACAGAAGAAGGATAAACCTGTCAAACAATATGTTGATTATTATAAATTTAGATTGTAAAAAATTATAAAAAACGCCCAAAATTATGGGCGTTTTCATTGAACAAAAGCTTAGAAACTGACTTCAATATTGACTGTTGTACCTGATTGCTCAATATTGGTTGAGACATTAAAACCTCGTGTTTTTAACTCTTCCTCTACCTGTGTGATATGTTCAGGATGCAAAGCATCTATTGGAAATTGAAAAACTGCCCGTCGCTTACCTTCTTTCGAGATTTCCTCGGTTCCAGATAAAATTTTTTCTAACAATAGTGCTTGATCTATTTTTACGTCTTTCGCATTTTTTCTTGCCTGTTCAGCATTAAAATTATTCGTCATATTTATATCTCTAATTATTAGTAGTTTTCATTTATAACATAAAAAAATTGATCTCAATATTAGCTTATTATTGATTTTAAAAACTTTTTACACCTCCATATATAAAATTAGAGGCCTCCTCTCCCCGAGAAGGCCTCTATATTTCTGCACCGAAACAAACTTATAGTTATATATTGTTTATTTTGAAATTGTTTTTCTTGCTACCAAGAATATACAGACCTGTATATATACACAATTGAATTTTTCTCACTAATAAAGTTAATTTAATTCAGCATGACTTTCTATAATTAAGATTAACTCATCTTTTTATAATTTAAACTTTATTAAATCGGCAGAATGTAAACTCAAACTAAACAAAAAGTTAATCTTATAAAGACTAACTTATTAAATGATTTTATTTTAAAGTTATATTAACGAACACCAACTGATCAGTTATTAATCAGATAAGTTATTTTGAATCTTAAAATTCAATTTAACTGAAAATTTTTCTTAATACCTAAACCTAAAATAAAAGACTGGCTTTCTCTTCTTTAAATAACTGAATAAGCGGCTTAGTTAAAAGCTCATAGCGCCAACCCAATAAATAATCTGGGAGGTCCTGTTCATCACCTTTAGTAAGCACATGCTGATGAATCGCATTTAACCATTTCTTACGTAGTAAAACTTCTTTAGGTATAGAGGTTTGTTCTATCGCTTTAGCAATCAATGCATCCATTTTATTTAGGGTTTCTTTGGATGTAATTTTAAAAGGTTTAGCAATTTTAGCTGGCCAGTGTCCTTCAACAGGTAAGTCTTTTAAAAGATCAAGAATAATCTTTCCATATTCACGGACAACATTCGGACGGATATCTTTTACTTGAGATAATTGGAAACTATTGCGTGGATTTTTTTCGACTAAATCAATCATCGTCGAATTTCTAAGGATAAAACTACGTGGCTGGTTTGTTGCTCTAACCACCTCTTCACGCCACTCACTTAAATTTTGCAATTGCATTAATTGACGACGTGAATGACGATAATTGCCCACATCTGTATATAACAACGGGGTTGGTGTTTCACTAATAATTTCTTTGGTTAAACTACTACAATCCTCAAGAACATACTCATAAAGCCCTTTTTGTTTGAGCTGATCTTTAATATGGTTAGCCAATTGCATAAGGTATAAAACATCATTTGCCGCATAGCATAGCTGTTGCGGAGATAAAGGACGTGCCAACCAGTCTGATCGAGTCTGATCCTTTTCAATATCAATCTCTAAACAAAGCTTTAATGCACCTTGATAACTTACTTGTAAACCATGTCCCAAAAAGGATAATCCAACTTGAGTATCAAAAACATTTAATAGGTTTTGTTCATCGGCATAGTGATAGATTAAATCAATATCTTCACCACATGCATGAAAAATATTTTGTTGAGCAAGAAAGATTTTTTTCCAAAACTCGCTTAAATCTAAAGACACTCCATCCAGCAAATATACATTTCCGTTGACATTGACTTGACATACTCCAAGTTTAGGCCAAAGGGTATCAACCTTAATAAATTCTGTATCAAGCCCATAAGTTGAACATTGATCCATTTGTTGAAGAACATCAACCAATTCGGTTTGCTGTTGGATAAACTGAAACATGCTTTCTCAAGTAAATGCAAAGAGTGCTTTAAACTCTGGTATATATAACATAGGATTAGAAAAATGCTACTGAATCCTTGATGAATAATCTATTTTTGAACAATTTTCCAAAAAAGAGATAATTTTTTGATCATTATTTAAAATTTTTCAAATTTAATATCCTTCTAAATGTTTATTTTTTACAAAAGCTTTTTTTAATTTATATATTCACTGAGTCATTTTTAAAAATATGTTTTTGTCTTTTAAAAGATTTTTTGATAATACGATATTATTCAAAAAATATTTGAAATAAGCACCGAGGTACTTATTTCATACGCATACGGTTATGAACAGCCTGACTTAAGGTATGACTATCCACATATTCAAGCTCGCCACCTTGTGGTACGCCTTGAGCAATACGTGTCATGTGAATAGGTAAATGCTTCGTCGCTTCAACCAAATAATGTGCTGTCGCCTGACCTTCCACAGTAGCATTAGTTGCCAAAATGACTTCTTCGATCGTACCTTGGCTTAAACGTTGGATTAGATAAGGAATGCCTATTTCTTCTGGCCCGATTCCATCTAATGGAGAAAGGTGTCCACCCAACACATGGTATTTGCCACGAAAACTACCACTTTGCTCGATTGCCATAACATCTGCCGGAGACTCAACTACACAAAGCAATTGATCATCTCTTTCTGTTGAAGCGCAAATATCACAAATTTCGTGCTCTGTTAAAGAGTGGCAAACACTACATTCATGAATATAACTTGATGCTTCATGTAGAGCATGTGCTAAAGCAAATGCACCTTCACGATTTTTCATCAAAAGATGTAAAGCCATACGTTGGGCCGACTTCGGTCCAACGCTAGGCAAAATACGTAAAGCTTGAACGAGTTGTTCAAATCTATCACTAAACACTGATTTTCCTTAGAACATGCCTGCTAAACCAGGAGGTAAACCCATACCTGAGTTAGCTTTTTGCATTTTTTCTTCAGAAACTACTTCAGCTTGACGCACAGCATCATTCACCGCAGCTGCGATTAAGTCTTCAATCATGTCTGGTTCGTCTTGAAGTAATTCTGGATTAATTTCGATACGTTTTACGATATAACGGCCAGTCATTGTTACTTTAACTAAACCACCACCCGCTTCAGCGTGTACTTCAGTTTGAGCAAGCTCTTCTTTAGCCTTTTTTATATTTGATTCCATATCTTTTTGCATGCGCTGCGCTTGCTGCATGAGCATATTGATATTCATAAACCTAACTCCGTATCTCTATCAAATATTTCAAGTATTATTGATAGTCATATAACACTTCGGAACTTAAACTCTTTGAACGCCCCTATCGATCAATAAGATCATTGAGGTCAGTACGTTTAAATCAAAATTAATCCGCAATTCTGACACAATAAATTAATGTTTTCTATTGGTATCTATGAAACTCTTTTAGGTAACTCATCCATTTAAAGCTTTCTATACGAAACTTTTTACTGCGAAGGCCAGTTATAAAATTTGAGTTAAACTACTGCGAGGCTTGGAGGGTGCTATTGTCAGGTTTGTATTCATTCAAAGGAATTTTCTGAAAAGAGGCATTCGCTTTTTCTATTGTATGATCAGCTTCTTCAACTGATTTATTTGCATCATTAATCAATAGAACAGTTTCGTTAATTTGAGTCGGTTCATCCTTTTGGGCAAATACTTTGTATCCAACCAAACCAATTGCCCCTATAGCAACTAAAATAATTATAGGCTTAAGCATGGTTAAAAACTCACTTTGTTATTTTTATTAAATTTAGAACTTTTATACGTTGTGATTTTTAATTCATTTACAACAAAATGTAGCTTTTTTATTTCAATCGTTGTTTGTGAGTAACTTCCCTTAAAGTAAAGCCACACTAAAATGAGTGTGGCTTAATTCTTAGATATATAAATTTTATTAGATCAAATCTAATCCACGTGAGATATCACCAATAATATCGTTAATATCTTCTAAGCCAACCGAAACGCGGATTAAGCCTTCTTGAATACCAGCAGCTTGTTTTGCTTCAGCAGAAAGTTTGCCGTGTGTGGTTGTGGCAGGATGCGTAATTGTTGATTTCACATCACCTAAATTACCCGTAATAGAAATAAATTTGGTGTTATCAATAACCTTCCACGCGCCTTCACGCTCACCTTTAACTACAAAAGAAACAATCCCGCCAAAGCCATTTTGCTGTTTTGCTGCAAGTTCATGGCCTTCATGAGTTGGAAGCCCGCCATAATAGACCTTTTCTACTTTTTCATGGGTAGATAACCACTCGGCAAGTTTTTGAGCATTTTCACAGTGCGCTTTCATACGTAAACGTAAAGTTTCTAATCCTTTTAAGAAAATCCATGCATTAAACGGACTCATAGATGGTCCTAAAGTACGCACTACGCTAAAAACTTCTTCTAGGAGTTGATGTTTACCTACCACTGCGCCACCTAACGCACGGCCTTGACCATCTAAATATTTAGTCGCAGAGTAAATCACGAGATCTGCACCCAACTTTAACGGTTGCGGTGTACAGAAACTATTGTCAACAGCAAGTAATGCGCCATTTGCATGCGCAATATCTGCAAGCGCTTGGATATCTGCGATTTCAGCTAATGGATTAGACGGTGACTCAACAAATAATAGTTTAGTTTCTGGACGTACTGCATTTTTCCATGCATCTAAATCGCGTAGATCAACAAATGTGATATCTACACCAAATTTGGCAATATATTTTTCAAATAAAGCGACAATAGAACCGAAAACTGCTCTTGAGCAAATAACATGATCACCTGCTTTTAGATACGCCATAGCAATCGATAGAATTGCTCCCATACCTGAGCTTGTAGCCACGGCACGTTCAGCCCCATCTAAAGCCGCTAAACGTTTTTCGAACATCGATACAGTCGGATTAGTAAAACGAGAATAGATATTTCCTTGAACCTGACCAGAAAATTTTGCAGCTGCTTCAGCAGCGTTTTCATATACAAAAGATGAAGTCAAAAAAATTGGTTCGCCATGTTCACCTTCAAAACTACGAGTGTGTCCGGTACGAATGGCTAAAGTATCAAGTTGGTATTCTAAATCATCAGACTGGTTCATTAAATGTTCGCCTTTACTGGTCATGTACTAAAAACTATCATCATTTTGAGTGCCTAAGGTATTTAAGGTCAAGGTAAACCTGAAAATTATCGCTTAGACTTCAATCAATCTTTAGTATAGTTGGTAAAACAAGATGAAACGCTTAAAGTCCCTTGTCTCAGAACAAAGTCAAATCAAGCACCTCTCTACCCGACTATTTCGTCCTCAAACATTAGTATTGTCACAAAGCACTCCGTTTGAAGTGATTGGTGAATTCAACCAAACCCGTGTTCGATATTATGCAGCTACAGAAAAGAACTTTAGAGAACCATTAGTATTTGTGGCACCTTTAGCTATTAATATGGCGATTTATGATTTATATCCATATCGTTCTCTTATCAAATACTTCCAAAATGCAGGTTTTGACGTATACCTTGTCGATTGGGGGCGTTTAGGCTTTAAAGATAGACATCTTAACTTTTTATCGTTTATTGAAGATTTTATTCCTAAAGCTATAGAGCTTGTACGCACACATTCAGGCAGTGATCAAGTTTCTCTACACGGATGGAGTATGGCTGGCATATTCGTTACTTTATATACAGCGCATAATCATCCAAATTATGTCAAGAACCTTATAGTTTTAGGTAGCCCAATCGATAGCTATGCTTCTGGTTATATTGGAAAACTCTACCGAACCATAAACAAAACTATTGCCCGCAATAAAAAGCTTCAGGAACGTATCTACTCAGGTTTACCGAAGCGTTTAATTCATACTCCGGGCATTTTAAATTCTTTAGGCTTTAAAATTCTTGACCCTAAAGGCTGGTTCGATGGTCATATTCAATTACTTAAGAACCTTAATGACCTTCAGTTCGTACAAGAACATGCCACATTAAGCAGTTTTTTAAACAATATGATTGATTATCCGGGAGGTATTAATCAGGACATGTTATTTAATGTTTGGCTGCAAAATCCATTAAGACAAGGTTCTATTCAGTTAAAAGATAAAAAAATCGAATTAAAAAATATCGACTGTTCACTCTTAGTTGGAGCTGGCCGTAGTGATCAATTAGTTACGTCTGATGCAGCTCAGCCATTAAGCCAGTTAACCAGTAGCCAAGATGTTACATTTACTCTTATTCCTGGCGGTCATTTAGGTCTAATGTCAAGCCAAGCAAGTGCGCAGGAATTCTGGCCAAAGCTAGCAACATGGCTGAGTGAGCGTTCAACAAAAATCTAAATTTAGACATAAAAAAGCCCTCTATATGAGGGCTTTTATCTAACATTTTCTCTATGAACACAAATCCAAGCTTAGACTCACTAGAAGGATAGTTTTTTAAATACAAAGTACCCGACCTTACTTTCAAAACTTCCATCTTTTTGAATATTAAAATACTTTTTAACAACATCTGCTGCATTTTCTTGGAGATACCTAAGCGTTTTTATTTGATCTTCAGGTGTCTTCATGCGCTGTACCCAACTATCAAAATCTAGTTTGAGGGTTTGTTTCTCTAAAGTTGTTAATTCAAACCCAGCATCTTCAATAAAGTGAACCCAGTCTTTAATACTGTAATTTCTTACATGACTAGGGTCTCGAATCACTTCTATAGTCTGTAAAAATGTATCTAAAATAGGGAAACTTGAGCTAATAATATCAACAAAAATAACAGTGCCATTTGGCTTTAATACACGATTTATTTCTTTCATTGCTGTTGGGACATGCTGCCAATGATGGGCAGAATAACGACTAATAATTACATCAAACTGTTCATCAGTAAAAGGCATATCTTCAGCAATGCCTTGTTGTACAAAAATATTTTTTATTTTTCGAGCATTGGCAGCTTTTGACACTGTATCGAGCATTTCATGAGATAAATCATAAGCAAAAACCAGATCTGCATGGCGAGCAACGTTATAAGCTACATGACCACCACCGCAACCTAAATCTAAAACAACGGCATTTGGATATTCATCAATTTCTTTAATGAATTTATCAAACTCGACCCCTTCAGAGTGAGCGGTGCTATTCAAATAACTTAAAGATTTATTTTGATACTGTTTTAAATTTATCTCATGTTGATTCAACATGGCTTATTCCTCTTCTTTGATGAGTTAACCATAAAAGAAAAAGTAGATAAAAAATAATGATTAGTTTTTCAATAATTAATAAAATAAAGTTATAGTTTGTATCTCTACCAATTCTTAATAAAAAACCACCATATGGTGGTTTTTTAATGTAAGGCCAAGTTCATTTTTAAAAATTACTTTGCAGTAAATTTAATGTTGAACTTTCTTACTTGTTTTCTAACTTCCGGATTAGGAGGTAAAACAAAGGGACTTGCACGCCATATCGCCTTTTCAATACTCGACTTAAACTTTTGGTCTTCTTTATCTAGAAAAATAATTTGCTCAATCTCACCAGTATCACTTAAAAAGACTTTAACGCTAGCACTCATTCCCACTGAAGAAGGCGGAACATTCCAAATTTTAAAGATCTTTTTTTGATATTGTTGCTTGTACTTTTCTGCTTCTACAATAATTTTCTCATCATCACTTTTTGCTGGTGATAATAACTTAGAATTAATTGTGCACCCACTTAATAACAATATAGAAGTTAAAATAATGATGTTTTTCATTTATAAAACCAATTTTTTCAACGATTAAAATTTAACATTTTATCTTTTTAAAAACCACCTAAATGGTGGTTTTATGCTAAATAGCTACTACTAAATATGTTCTTAGCAAATTCTAAATTTCAGCTAATTTACGATGATAATTTAGTTTAACTATTTAATTATAATTTTCAGCATCGTTTTAAAAAGATATTTTATAGCGGGAATTTATACTTGAGTGTTCAGGCATATCAGCAATATCCTGCTCAGTAAAAATTCCATGTTCAAGTACTTTAGTGGCATTAAAGGCAGTATTGACCGGAGTAACAGGCGATTTAGTAATATAATTTTCATCTGTTTTTTGTGTTAACGATGCACACCCATCTAAACCAAATCCTGTAGCCAATACAAGTAACAATCTCTTCATCTGTCTCACCTGTTATTATAAAAATCAAACAATCTAACAAATTATCCACTGATTGTCACATTTTTAAAACGATTAGGACTAGCCAATTCTTTACAAAAACTCAATGAAATGTAAAGTAATTTGCATAAAGTGTTAAATTGTGTAAAATACCTAAATAATTTAATGATATGTTTTAACTTATGATCTTTTTACTTTTCTTATTTTTGTTATTTACCTTTGTACTCCTCTTAAATGCTCATTACAAACACTAGGTATTTGTATCTGTTCTTCTCATCTGCTAAATATTTTTGAAAAATTAATTATTTTCTTAAAAGCGTTTACTTACTTTCTTTAGTCTAGATTTTTATAAATACAAAAAAAGCCCGCTTTGTAAGCAGGCTTTACCCTTTTTGATTTTTTGCGCTGATCATTCAGGACTTTTTGCTGTTTGTGACAGCGCTCGGATATTACACTTATACTTAAAGATTAAAAAGACTAATCTTTTTTAAACTGATGCATTTACTCATCAATTTCAATCGGATCGCCGTCTTCAGGACGAATATGTCGTGTCCCATCATCAGCAGGATCGACACTAGAGCCATCCTTAGTAATCGAGTTATACATTTCGTCCTCTTTTTTATCGTCTATGAATTCTTCATCTTCAAAATCAAGAGGCTCGTCATCATCTTCAAAATTTAAAGGCTTTTCTTCATCTATCATGTGAACCATCCTTTTTTAAGCTATGTGATTTCATGCTCAAATAAATATCGGATATATTCAACAGTGAACACACATCATTTATGTAAAGAATACTTAAAAATTATTAAAATATATAAAAAGTTAAATAGTGTTATTCAAAATATTTTAAAAACTCTTCTAACTCAGGTAAATGTGCAAAGTTTTTATGAGCATCCCCTAACACAACCCAATCATGTTTTGACTCTATACAAAAATTAAGTTTTAAATCTGGTTTAAACGGTTGTTCGAGAAGCCCCAACGGTATCCACATATAGTTTGTACCATTAATTTTATTAGGGACAGGCGAACCACATCTATTACAAAATGATGAAGTAAAACCAGTTTCTTTTTTATAGGTAGCCACATATTTCTTACCCATCAACCAGTTAAACTGATTTTCTTTTACTAAAGTAGCGGCATTCGCTCCAGTACCTGTTTGTTTTCGGCATAAGCTGCAATGGCAGTGATAAACCGTTTTGATTTCACAAGGTACAGAGAATTTTACTTTATGGCATAAACAAGAACCGATGTTAATCATATAACGTACTTATTTCATTACTATAAAAATTTTAATCATGACTTTAAATATTGGTTAAGTATATATTTTAATTGTTTAATATAAAATATATCTAATCTTTTGATTTAAAACAGATTATAAAAAAGATCTTGATATATAAAGCTTTTTTATATTATAAGGTGAAATGTGACTTTAAATAACACTTGAGTAATTAATAGTCATTGAAATATTGGGAATAAACCTTATATTGAGTACAGGTTCATACCTTTAACTGAGGAAAAGCTCATGAATAAATTAATGGTTGCGGTATTCGCTGGAATGGTGACCCTTGCCGGTTTCAGTGCTCAAGCTGCAACACCTGAGCAAGAATGTCAAAAATTGCAAGATGATTACAATTTGATTTATGCGTCAAAAGGCTTTTGTTTTAAAGACCAAGATGCTAAAGAAAAATATGGTAATGAAAACTGTCATACGACTAAGCCAAAATTCTCTGATAAAGAGCAGCAACGTCTAGACGCAATCAAAGAACGTCAAAAAGAATTGAAATGTAAATAGTATTTAAAGGAATAATACATGGCATATGATGATCAAAATATCTTCGCAAAAATTTTACGTGGTGAACTTCCAGCGATAAAACTCTATGAAGATGATCAAGTTCTAGCTTTTATGGATATTATGCCCCAAGCCGATGGTCATGCATTAGTTATTCCAAAAACTCCTGCAGTAACTTTACTTGATTTACCTCCTGAAGCGGCAGCTTATACCATCCAGATCGTGCAAAAAATTGCTAAGGCAATGGAAACTGCATTAAATTTGGATGGAATTGTGCTCATGCAGTTATCAGGAGCAGCTGCCGGACAAACTGTCCCTCATGTTCATTTTCATCTAATTCCGACAAATGTTCACCAACTTGGCAAACATGCGACGCAATTAGGAGACCAAGATAAAATCAAAGCTTTGGCTGAGAAAATTAAAGCAGCACTTTGATTTTAAGAGATAAAAGCGGAGTTTAAACTCCGCTTTTTTTATTTAAAAAGTGTAATAAAATCAAAAGAAAATAAAGTATTTCCAATTTTTAATTGTCATAAAACTGTCATTTCTTCTTCACTCCATTGTCACAAAGTTTACAGATACTTCTTAGCAAGTTGGTGAGCTTCTGTAACTTTTTGTACATAAGCCAACTAAAAAATAAAAGTTAGCTAGGCATACGCCATTTAAAAATACCTTTTGGAGAAATCTCAATGAAGAAATTGCTTCTCGCTGCCGCAGTTGCAACTTTGAGCATAAACGCGGTGCAAGCAGCGCCAACTTTGTACGGCAAACTAAACGTTTCCATTAACCAAGTTGACAACAAAAATTTCGATGGTAAAAGTGACGTTACCGAAGTTAACTCAAACTCTTCTCGTATTGGGGTAAAAGGTGAAGAGAAGTTGACTGATAAGCTATCTGCTGTTTATTTAGCTGAATGGGCAATTTCTACTGACGGTTCTGGTTCAGATACTGACCTTAGCGCCCGTAACCGTTTTATTGGTTTAAAAACTGAAGGCGTCGGTACGTTAAAAGTAGGTAAATATGACTCTTACTTCAAAACCTCTGCTGGTAGCAACCAAGACATCTTTAACGATGACACACGTTTAGATATTACAAATATTATGTACGGTGAAAACCGTTTAGATAACGTAGTTGGTTTTGAATTAGACCCTAAATTATTAGCTGGTTTGACATTCAATATCATGGCTCAAACTGGTGAAAGCACTTCTGATAGTAAAAAAGGCGAAACTGGTAAAGACAGCAAAAATGATAGCTTCGATTCAGTTTCGACTTCTCTAGGTTATGAAAATAAAGACTTAGGTTTAGCAATCGCTGCTGCTGGTGACTTCGGTATCAAAGGTAAATATGCTGCTTACGGTTTGAAAGATGTTTATACAGACGCTTACCGTGTAACTGGTTCTTATGACATTGCTAAATCTGGTTTTGTAGTAGGTGCTTTATGGCAACATGCTGAACCTACTGATGACTTGACTGCATATGGTCAAACATATAAATCAGATGGTTCAATCGATAAAGCTGGTAAAGCTTACCGTGGTTTAGAAGAAGAAGCATACGCGGTAACTGCTGCTTATAAAATTCCTAACACTAAACTTAAAGTAAAAGCAGAATATGCTTCTGCTGAAACACAAGTAAGTGGTCAGGCAGATCGTAAAATTGACTTGTATGGTTTAGGTCTTGATTATCAAATCAATAAACAAGCTCGCTTCTACGGTATCGTTGCTCAACAAAAACGTGACTGGTTGAACGACGACGACAAACAAACTGTTGTAGGTACTGGTATTGAATATAACTTCTAATCAGTTATGTTCGATTCATATCTAAAATAAAAGGGCTTATGCCCTTTTATTTTATTGTGCTATCAAAAAAGCCGATATAAAAATATCGGCTTTTAAAAAATTTATATTTTATTTTAAGAAACCACTTACAAGATTCATCACATTTTGAATATCTTGGTTAGCTTCTTGATGATCTGTACTCTCACCTTGAGGTGTTAAAGAATCAATGACTTGAGGTAAGACAGAAGCGATTGCACCATAAACTTGTTCTTTTGGTGCTTGAGCTTGCTGAGCAACTTGTTCAATGTCTGCTGGATTAAACAGACTTTGTAATTGCTGGGTCGGAACTTCACTATTACTTTGGTTTGGATCAACCCAACTTTGAACTTGGCTACCTAAGCCAGCGCCTTTTAATTTCTCAAGAGCAGCTTGTAAACCACCTTGTTGCTGAACCCAACCTAAGATTAAAGGTACCACTGCAATTAATAAACTTTGTACACCACCACCAGTTTGAGGTGTGTTGTTATTACCAGTGACTTGTCCCAATACAGAACCCAATACTCCACCAAGACCACCTTGGGCACCAGATGAAGTATTACCACCCATTTGTCCTAGTACAGAACCTAAAATTCCACCTAAACCACCTTGACCTGACGCTTGCTGATTCCCACCTAAAGCTTGCTTAGCCAAAACTTCTACAATGTTGCTTAAATTTGTCATGAGTAACTCTTATGTATGGTTTATACATGAGCATACGCGTTTTTTTGTTAAGACAGCAAAAATCAAATTGTTAAATTTTGAAAGAGATTACAAGGTCTTTTACCAACGGAATTTATTCCAATTTTCTGGATTTGCCCAAAATTTTGAATTAAACCAATCTGGTACATGCTTATAGGTCAAAATATTAAATTGCCATAAAGCAAAATCACTATCATGTGAAGTCTTATCAATAAGTTGGGTAAAACCTAAAGAACGCAGAAGCTGTTCATCACTGCGTTTGCTTACTACAACAATTCGTTTTGCTAATAAATCTCTTAGCTTTACTAATAATTGTGATTTTTGCACATCGCTGATGTCCTGCATTTCATCAGTATCAAACAATACAAAACCCAAATCATAACGCTGAGTAAAAGGCAGACTTAACAGCTCAGTTACGGTAAAATAGTGCCATTGAATTGCGTTATTCTGGTCAATTTTCTGGCCAATACAAAGTGCAGTATGAATAGGCTGTTCGTTTGATAAATCGTCTAGCATAGAAGTGATGACATTTTGTTCAGCCATAACTGCAACCCTTAATTGAAAGATGTGAGTTTAAACTTTATGGAACTACAAGGCATTTGCCATAAAATGCATGCAGGCCTAAAAGATGCTAGTGTAACTGATCAACAGACAACCAAGGCAAATGTTGAATACAAATTTGTATTAGACCGTTCAGAAATTGATCTTCCTTTTAATTTAGGACAAGAACTAGAAATCGAATGGACAGGTAATATTTATTGCACCTCTTGTGGTGCTAAAACACCAAAGTCTTATTCGCAAGGCCACTGCTTTAAATGCTTTAAAACAAAAGCGGAATGTGACCTTTGCATTATGAAACCTGAAACATGCCACTACCATTTGGGTACATGTCGTGAAGATGATTTTGCCCACCGCGTATGTTTCCAGCCTCATATTGTGTATTTGGCAAATTCAAGTGCTTTAAAAGTAGGTATTACTCGCGTTAGCCATATGCCTGGTCGTTGGTTAGATCAAGGGGCAACTCAAGCCTTACCTATTTTAAAAGTTGGTTCACGTCGTTTATCTGGCCAGCTTGAAACCATGTTTGGTTCCTTAATTGCGGATAAGACAGATTGGCGTAAACTTCTCAAAGGCGAAGCTGAACCTCTAAATTTGATTGAACAACGTGATCAGTTAATTGAAGAATTCGCTCCTAAAATTCAAACTATTCGTGAAGAATTTAGCCAAAATCTTGAATTTAACGAAACGGTTGAATTACTAGAAAATGAATTGCCACGTGAGTTTGTTTACCCAGTTGAACAATATCCTGAAAAAATTAAGTCTTTAAACTTAGATAAAACACCAAAAATTCGTGGAGTATTGCAAGGTATTAAGGGCCAATATTTAATTTTTGATATTGGTGTTATTAATATCCGTAAATATACAGGTTACGAGCTGATTGTACGTGCATAAGTCAATTTAAAAAAAGCCCCATAAAAATGGGGCTTTTTAATCAATATAATTAAGATAATCTATTTCTAAACAACCAAGCTGCTAAAGGTAAAGTTACTATCCCCAGCACAATCATTGGTAAAAAATTCAATTTGACTTGGGCAAAGCTTGCACCTTCTAAATAAACCCGCTGTACTAAGTTAATTCCAAATCTTAATGGATTTGCATAAGTTGCTACTTGTAATGCTTTTGGCATATTTTCTACAGGTGTCAGTAAGCCTGAAAGTAACATTAAAGGCATAATCAATAAAAATGTAAAAAGCATAGCTTGTTGCATATTTAAAGATAAAGCTGAAATTGATAAGCCCACACCAACTACTGCCACGTTAAAGCTGAATAATCCAAAATAAAGCAGTCCAATAGAGCCATTCATTGGAATTTTAAACCAGAACAAAATAATCAATAAAATAATGGTCGATTGCATCAAGCCTACAAAAATCGGCGGCAAAGCCTTACCAATCATAATTTGTAATGGCGTATAAGGTGTCACTAATAATTGATCAAACGTACCCTGCTCACGTTCACGCGCAACTGATAAAGCAGATAAAAGTAATGTCTGCATCATACTTAATGCTGCAATTAATGCAGGCATTAAGCTCCAACGAGATTCCTGATTTGGGTTGTACCATGTTCTTGTTTCAAGGCTAATCGGTAAAGCTGAATTAAACTTTTGCTGATTAAATTGACCAATAATTTTACTTAGATATGACCCTGCGACCATAGCTGTAGATGAATTCCTGCCATCAACAATGACCTGTATAGGAGCGCTTTGGTTATTATTTAATTTACTCTCGAAATCATTGGGGATCGTAATTGCGAGCAATGCCTGACGATTATCAATAACCTGTTTGATTTGTTCGGTATATTCCAGTGTGGCAGCACGCTTAAAAATACCAGAGCCATCGAGCTTCGAGATCAGCTCATGTGAAACCTGCCCGTTGCTCTGATCTAAAATTGCATAATCTACATGGTTAACGTCATAAGTAGCCGCATAGCCAAATAAAAGTGCTTGCATCAGGGCGGGTACAAATAGAATAGCCCTATTTGCAGGATCACTAAAAATGGTTAAGAATTCTTTTTTGACTAAAAAACTTAAGTGTTTCAGCCACGTGATTAATTGCTGCCACATAACTTTATCTCAACCGTTTTTTCAGTGAAAAGTTCACAGCACATATCAAAACAACGATATATCCCAATAAAATACCGCACTCTTTAAACCATAGTCTCCAATCATCACCTCCCATAAATAAAGTTTTAATTAAAACCATAAAATGCGTCGCTGGAAGTAACTGGCTAATAATTTGCACAACCAAAGGCAAGTTGCGTGTATCAAAAACAAATCCGGAAAGCATCAGTGCTGGCATAAAACTTGCCAACAAAGCAATTTGACTCGCCTGAAACTGACTTTGGGCAAAGCCAGATATAGTTAAACCAAGTAATAATGAAACGATTAAATATAGAAATGAAGCAGATAAAATTGAGAATAATGAACCGCGCATAGGTACTTCAAAAATAAAATGTGCAGCAACAATACAAATAACGATATCAATCATGCCGACAACAACGTACGGAATGAGTTTTGCCAACACAATTTCAAATGGCCGTACTGGTGTGACAAATAAGGCTTCTAATGTTCCCCGTTCCCTTTCACGGGCAATAAGCAGACCCGTTAAAAATGCGCCAATTAAAGTTAAAATGAGTACCATTAAACCCGGCACTAAAAACCAAGTACTGTTACCAGATTCGTTAAACCATATTCTTTGTTCAATTTTAACGGCGCTTGCAGATGCTAATATGGGGCTACGATCAATTTGTATTGATGGCGCGGTAGCCAAAGCACCCGCGACATACCCCTCTAAAGCAGTTGCTATGGTGGTCGATCTACCATTTAATAGCAATTGAACCTTTGCGTTACCTTGTTGGGCCTGATTTGCAAAATCGGAAGGCAAATGCAAAATCGCATCAATTTTGCCATTTCGAATGGCCTGTTCTGCTTCAGGCAAATTATGAAATTCTAGACTGGTTAAATATCGCGATCCATTTAAGCCAGCTAAGACCTGATTGACCTGCGGCGAGGACTGATCAACTACAACACCAACTCGTGCTTGGTTCAAGTCAAAAGAAAGTCCATAACCAAATAGTAAAATTAAGATAACAGGCAAAACTAGGCCAATTCCGAGACTGCTTTTGTCACGAAGAAGCTGTTTAGTTTCTTTCCGAACTAAGGCTTTCAAGCGACTCCAAAATGCAAAGCTCATTGTAGGTCTCCTAACCCGCATGCCTTAATGCACGTGCTTGTTCCACTATTGCAATAAAAGCCTCATTCATATCAACAATAATATGTTTATCTTTACTTGCCAATTCGCGGACCTGTTGAGGAGAACCTAGGGCTAGTAACTTTCCTGCATCTTGTATAGCAATGCGGTCACAATATTCTGCTTCCTCCATAAAATGGGTGGTAATAATGATGGTAATGCCTTGATTTGCGAGTTTACCAATACTGTACCAAAATGAACGCCGTGCAAGCGGGTCTATTCCACTCGTAGGTTCGTCTAAAAATAAAATTTCTGGTTCATGTAATAATGCAGCCGCCATAGATAAGCGCTGTTTATAACCACCAGGTAAATCACCGCTTTTAATTTGCGGCTTTAAATCATATTGCTGTAAAGCTTTATCAATTTGTTGATCTAGTTTTTTGCCCGATAAACCATAGGCTCCACCAAAAAACTTTAAGTTTTCCAACACAGTTAAATTGCTATACAGTGCAAATTTTTGAGAGACGTAGCCTACTTTAGCTCTTGCTTCAGCACGGGCCGTCCGTAAGTTTTTACCTGCAACTTCTAGGTAACCGCTACTTGCCGGTAGTAACCCACATAACATGCGAAATGTCGTGGTTTTACCAGCTCCATTTGGCCCAAGTAACCCAAAGATCTCTCCACGCTGTACAGTAAATGACGTGTTGGCAACAGCAGTAAAATCTCCAAAAGTTCTGACTAAATCTTTAACTACAATGACCGCTTGGTCGGATTGCGAATTATTGTTTTGTTCGAATCGAAAAGCCTGCTGAGAAATAGAGATTTGTTGTTTTTGATTTTGCTGTAACAACATCATAAAAGCATCTTCGAGTTCAGGTGGTCGCCTATTTGCCACTAGTCCCAGAGGTAAAATATTTGTTGATAGTTCTTTTTGGCGACTAATAAAGTTTACTTGCTCTCCTCTTGGCACTGCATCAATAATCTCTCCAGAATTTCCAAGCAACTGGGCTTGTACAATCCGAGTCTTAATCTGCTCTGAAGGCTTTATTTGCCATGTTTGCTCATGTACTAACGCTTTTAATTGCTCAGGTGAACCTTGTCTTAAAATTTTGCCTTCGTGCATGATATACACGTAAGCGCACTTTTCTGCTTCATCCATATAAGCGGTACTTATAATTACACTTAAATTTTCTTCCTGAACAAGTTGTTCAATAATGATCCATAAATCCCGTCGTGATAAAGGGTCTACTCCAACACTAGGTTCATCGAGCAACAGTAACTCTGGGGAACGAACTAGAGTACATGCCAATCCTAGCTTTTGCTTCATTCCACCAGAAAGTTGCCCTGCTAGACGTTGAGTAAACTGAGTAAGATCCGTTATCTCCAATAAACGTTTAAATCTTTGGTTACGTACATTTTTTGGAACGCCGTGTAAGTCGGCATATAAATTTAGATTCTCTTGTACACTTAAGTCTTCATAGAGTCCAAAACGTTGTGGCATATAACTAATACGGTCTTGGACAACTTGAGGATGTTTTTCAATATCAAACCCAAGCACATGAAGAGAACCTGAACTCGCTTTATATAATCCTGCAATTAACCTTAATAAAGTTGTTTTACCCGCACCATCTGGACCGACTAAAGCGGTAAGTTCTCCTTTTTTGATTTGCATATTCAAATCAAAAATTGCACTAATATCTGCTGAATTTTTATTTTCGGCTTTAAAAGTCATGAATAAATTAAGGGCTTGAACCACTGCTTTACTATCAATCATGGGCTTTCTCACTTAAAGCAAGTGGGACTTTTACTGTCACGGGTTGACCCATTTTTAATTGATCATTCGGATCATTTACATACACCCGAACTTCGTAAACAAGTGTTGTTCTAATCTCTTCTGTCTGTACTGTTTTAGGTGTGAACTCAGCCACTGAAGATATATAGCCAATTTTTCCATTCATAGGCTGATTGGGATAAGCATCACGAATGACTTGAGCCGTGCCTCCCATTTTAATTGAACTTAAATCTTGTTCATTTACATACACACGAATCCATTTTAGATTGGTCAAGGCTAATGTATAAACGGCCTTTTGAGCAGTTGTCATGTCGCCAACTTCTTGCAACCGAGCTCGTACCACTGCATTTACAGGAGACCTTAGTTCTGCTTGAGTAAGGTTATAGTTAATTAAATCTAAATTAGCCTTAGTCACTTCATACTGTGCTCTGGTTGCTTCACGATCTTCTTTTCGTGCACCTTTAATTAATAATTCTAAATTGGCTTGTCTTTCACGGACCGCTGCCTCAGCACTATGTTGATTACTTTTGGCATAGTCGAGTTCTTGTTGGCTAATTGCTCGACCATCGGTACTACTTACCAAAATTTGTAAGCGTTGCAAGTTTTTATTGGTTTTATCAAGTTCAGCTTGGGCAGACGCAAGTTGAGCTTTTGCTTGGGTGATTTCTTCAGGGCGAGCTCCAATCTCTTGTTTAATAATTGCCTCTTGTTGAGCTTTAAGTTGTGCTTGAGCTTGCTTTGCCTGAATTTGTAATGCATTGGTATTAAGGGTTGCCAGTACTTGACCTGCTTGAACTTTATCGCCCTCTTGAACTAAAAGTTTCTGAATACGGCCAGACTGTTCAAATGCAAGTGAAACTTGGCGGATATCCACATTTCCATATAAAGTTAATACATTATTATCTAATTGTTTTTTATGATTATATCCCCATACCCAAAAGCCGATGGCAACTACAGCTATAACAACTAAAATGCCGGCAATCACTTTTTTATTCATCTTTTTGGCCTTCTTATTAAATTCAAATTTACATAGTTTAAATTCAATTTAAATTTAAATTAACTTAATCTGTGAATAAAAGATATACTTTTATGATGAAATAAAATTAGGTTTAAACATGTCCAGATCTAGACGAAGTGATGGTGACTTAACAAAGACTAAAATTATTGAGGCAGCAGGACCCTTAATCGCCCAATATGGTTTTGCAAAAACAGCAAACAAAACAATTGCCAAAGTAGCAAATGTCGATTTAGCAGCAATTAATTATCACTTTGATGGTCGAGATGGGCTATATCAAGCAGTGTTAATGGAAGCTCATGCCCATTATCTAGATGAACAATACTTACTAGAACTTGTTGAAAGTACTTACCCTCCCGAAGAAAAATTGAGTTTATTACTTGAAACTTTATTACATAAGTTGACGGAAAAAGATGTTTGGCATGGCAAAGTTTTTATTCGCGAACTGTTTTCACCTTCTGAGCATTTATTAAGTTTTATTGAATTAACTGGTATGAGAAAATTTTTTCTTATTCGAAAGTTGATTAGTCAAGTGGCGAACTTAGATGAAAATGATCCGGCCGTTTTACCTTGTATTTTAAGCGTGATGACCCCTTGCATGATGCTTATTATTGCCGGGCCTAATGCTCAAGCACCTGAGCCACTTAAAAATATTGCTCAGATGCCCTTACATGATTTAGTTGAACACTTTAAAAAATTTTCATTAGCTGGATTAAAAGCAATTAGCCAATCAAATCTTAAAAATTAGCTATTCAAACATTGCAAAATGGCTTGAACCGGATCTTCTGTATTTCCAGAAATAAGCTGTTTATGCATAGTTAAATGTTGCATTACTTGAATTTGAGCGGTTTCAACATTCATTAGTTTTTCTATTTCAGCCGCTAAATTTTCAGGTGTTGCATCTGCCTGAATCAGCTCTTCAATTACTTTTTTACCCGCGATGATATTTGGCAAGGAGTAATAAGGTATTTTCACCAAGAATTTAGCAATTAAATAAGTTAACCAATGCAGTTTATAGAAAGTGACCATTGGTCTATGCATGAGCATGGCTTCTAATGTCGCCGTTCCAGACGCTAAGGCAATAATGTCACTCGCGTTCATGACCATACGACCAATTTTCGATTCGCTATCCGTATTTTCTAAAATATGAATTTTTGCTTTTAGCTGCGGTGCTAATTGTTCAACCCCCTGCTCAATCTGCTGTTTGCGCGCATCATTAATTGCCGGAATTAAAAACTGAATATCTGGATATTTTGTATGCAAAATATTGGCTGCCCCCAATAGCATAGGAAGAAGTCTTTCTACTTCACCTTTGCGGCTACCAGGCAACAAAGCAATATGTTTTTGATTTTCATCAACACCCAATTCTTGTTTAGCAATTTGAATAGGGTTCTCAAGCGGTAATTGTTTAGCTAGTGGATGGCCTACAAATGCCGCTGGCACTTCATATTGTTCATAAAAAACTTTTTCAAAAGGAAATAAGCAAAGTACTAAATCTATACTTTGTTTGATGCCATGTACTCGCCCTTGGCGCCATGCCCAAACTGATGGACTCACATATTGAACTGTTTTTATTGGAAGATTCTTTTCTTTGATACTTTTCGAAAGTCTGAGGTTAAAGTCTGGTGCATCAATACCAATAAAAATATCAACTGGATGCTGAGTCCATTGATTAATTAAGCCATCACGTACGGCGAATAGTTTTTTTAAGTCTTTTAATACCTCAACAATGCCCATCACAGACAGAGTTTCCATTGGGTAATAACTGTTAAAACCTTCCGCAATCATTTGAGGGCCACCGATTCCCTCAAATTCAGCATCGACTCCCTGCTCACGAAAACTACGCATGAGTTTTACGCCGAGCGTATCTCCAGAAACTTCTCCAACTACAATGCCTATTTTAAGTTTTCGGTTTGCCAAGGCGATTTACCCAAGAATTTGAAATAACGCATTCTAGCATAGAGACTTATTAATCTTGAACTTACCTAATCAATTCCAGCTAAACCTAGCCCTAGCAAATCACTATCTAAAATTACATTCATACACTATCTTTTAATCTAAATTAACAATGTTATTTGAATTGTAGCTTACATTTACAAACAATAAAATAAATGAGAATTATTTACATTATCTTTAATCTTATGAATATCCCACCTCGACCATTTAAGTTGTCTGTAATCGCCTGCGCGATTTGTTATGCCAACCTTACCTATGCCCAAGATGCACAGGTACAAGCTTTGCAAACGATTCAAGTCAAAGCATCAAATGCTGAGCAGTCTTCTGAACAGACCAAGGCATATAATGTTAAAAACTCAAGTAGTGCAACCAAGCTTAATATTGAGGCTAAGGAAACACCCCAAACCATTAATGTCGTTACTCGTCAGCAAATTGAAGATTTTGGCCTTACCAGTACTCGTGATGTTTTAAGTAATACACCAGGTGTGACAGTAACTGGATTAGAAACAAACCGAACAACTTATACTGCTCGTGGTTTTGATATTTCAAATATTTTGGTTGACGGAATCGGTATCCCTCAAGTTGATAGCTATAATTATAATAATAGTGATGCAGATAGCTATTTCTATGATCGCATTGAAATTGTAAAAGGTGCTGATGCTCTAACAAATGCTCTAGGTGATCCTGGGGCTACAATTAACTATATCCGTAAACGCCCTACTAAAGAATTTCAAGCAAATGCTGGGGTGAGCTATGGTTCATGGGATACGCAGCGCTATGAAGCTGATATCTCAGGTTCTCTTACACAAGATGGGCGAGTACGAGGACGTCTCGTAGGTTATGAGAAAGTCGGAGATTCTTATCTAGACCGCTATTCAGAAGAAAAAAACGGTTTTCAAGGAATTTTAGAAGCTGACGTTACAGACACTACAACTATTTCAGCAGGATATTCAAAAACTCGTCAATACGCTAATGGTTCGCAATGGGGTGCACTACCCTTAGTTAACTCAAAAGGAGAACCATTAAATTATTCACGCAACTATAATTATGCACCATCATGGACATACTACGATTGGGAAATTGATAATTATTTTGCCAATATTGAACAAAATTTATGGGGAGACTGGAAGCTAAGGTTAGGTTATAACCTTAAAAAATCAGAGGTTAAAGATAAAATGCTTTATCTCAATGGTTCTCCTTCTGCTACAGACAATACATCTGGTATTTCACTATTACCAGAAATTTATAATCAAAAATTTAAAGAAACTACAGCAAATGCAGATATTCAAGGTACGTTTAATTTATTAGGGCAGCAACACGAAGCAAATATTGGTTATAACTGGTCAAAGTATAATGCTCAAAGTGTTTATTCGTATGGTAGTAGTTTAGGCGTTATTACTACAGACTTACCAAGCTGGACACCTGAAGAACCGACTTGGGGAGACTTTACCTATGCTGACCCAGAAGAAAGAGTAATGAAGTCTGTTTACGGTGCCACACGTCTTCATCTAGGTGAGGATCTGAAATTTATCTTAGGTGCTAACTATACTGAAATCGAAACTTTGGATTATAAAAAGAATAAAGTTTCCCCGTATGCGGGTATTACATATAACTTTACTCCTGAATACACAGGTTATATGAGTTATACCTCTATTTTTAGGCCACAAACGGTTATCGATCTTTCTACTAAACAAACCGCTGTACCAGTAGAGGGTGAAAGTTATGAAGTAGGTGTAAAAAGCTCTTGGTTAGATGGTGCTTTAACTGGAAATATCGCTATCTTTAGAACAGACGAAGATAACTTTGCACTAAACCCATTATGGGATCCGCTCTATAATAAATACTCGTCACCAATAGGAACGATTAGATCGCAAGGGGTTGAAGTTGGATTAACTGGAAAATTAACTGATAACTTAGATTTAGTTTTTGGTTTCTCAACATTTAGTCTAAAAAATATGGAATCAGGTGAAAGAGGTAGACCAAATATCCCAACTCAAACACTTAACGTTTTAGCTTCTTATACTGTTCCCCAAATTCCAAAATTGAAAGTTGGTGCAAGCATTAAATGGCAAGATGATATACATGACACCTCTTATTCAACTGTAAAACAAGATGCTTACGCATTGCTTAATGTTATGGCCAGCTATGATTTAAACGAACATGTAATGTTCCAAGTGAATGGCAATAATCTAACAAATGAAAAGTATTTGACAGGTTTATCTGGTGGTCAGGGTTACTATGGTGCCCCAGCCAACTATACAGTTGCTGTAAAGTTTAAATATTAATAGCGTAGCCAATCCCAATTTGGGGTTGGCTTTCTTTTTATTTTTTATGTGTCAGTAAATATGTCCAGAACTTTAAATCTTCCGATGTTATATCGCATAAAAGTTTTCTATCGATTCTTAATTGTTTTCGGTATGGGTTATGCCTGTATGGCGTACTTAAGTCTTGGACTAACTGAAATTTTCCATTTGAACTTAGACAAACCAGAAGCTATCTATTTGGCGGCCTTTATTTCTATTTTGTTTTATGTATTTTTCGTGATTGTTGGTTTCTGCATCCAATCATTATTGCGACTGACCATTTTATCAATCGCATTATTTGCCCTTTTCTTTATTGTGACACGGACGGTAGGTTATGCATAAAGGTATACGTCAATCTATGGCATGGCTCCACTCGTGGACTGGTTTAATTTTTGGATGGCTCGTATTTGCTATTTTTTTAATGGGAAGTTTGTCTTATTACCGCCATGAAATTAATTTGTGGATGCAACCACCCCTTGCACAATTTGAAATAAAACAAGATGTGGCAATTAAAACGGCATATCAATACTTACAAGAACACGCTTCAGATGCTAAATCTTGGTATTTAACTGTTGCTACATCTGAAAGTCCGGTAAATACGATGTATTGGGAAAAACCAGATGGTAGTTATGGAAATGCAACCCTCGATGCAAACACTGGTCAAGAATTAAAACTTTCTGCGACTGAAGGCGGTGACTTTTTCTACCGTTTCCATTATCAACTTTTTGGTGTCCCGATATTAATTGGGCGGTTGGTCGTATCTTTAGCAGCTTTTATTATGTTGATTGCCTTAATCTCAGGCATTATTACTCATAAAAAAATCTTCACCGATTTTTTTACCTTGCGCACCTTTAAGTCGCAGCGCTCATGGTTAGATTTTCATAATGTTTCATCTGTTATTGCTCTACCCTTCTTTTTAACAGTTACTTTTACTGGCTTGGCTATTTTCTTCTATTTATATTTACCTTGGGGAATGCAAAAACTCTATCCAGAGAATCCATATCAATATTTCAATGATATACGTACAAAAACAGTCACAGAAAGTACAACACCGCATCCTGCACAGAATTTACCAGTTGAAAAGCTATTAGCCCAACTTAAACAGCGTTGGGGAAATCAAACTTTAGCAACTATGAGTGTTAAAAACCCAAATACGAATCAGGCTCAAATTACGTTTATTCAGCAAGAAGACCATTCTATTACCCGTAATCAAGCACAAATCACATTAGATGCTACAACTGCTAAAGTCTTGGGTGATACACGTAATCATAGTCCTATTGCCACACTTTATGCGGGAGTATATGGCCTACATATGGCAACTTTTGCTCAGCCTCTACTTCGCTTAGGATTGTTTTTCTCTGGCATTTTAGGCTGTGTAATGATTGCCTCTGGCTTGTTGCTTTGGAGTCTTAAACGCCAACTTCAAAGTAAAAATAGTCAGTTTCATTTAGGGCACTATTTAGTTGACCGTTTAAATGTTGCTACCTTTGTAGGTTTGCCTTGTGCAACTCTTGCTTATTTGTATGCGAATCGATTGTTTACTGTCACGGCCACCACTGTTAATTATGAAATTTATAGTTTCTTCTTCGTGTGGCTCATGAGCTTTATTATTGCGCTCATCACTAAAAAACAATATTTATGGCCAACTCAGCTAGGTATTTTTATTCTGCTTAGTATTGCACTCCCTATCTTGAATATAAGTTATTTACTAAAAAACAATTATATTCAAAACTTTAGTGGTTATTGGGATTTTGCACGTATAGATATATTTTTCTGGTTATTTGCAGCTTTAGCCTTTTTTATATTTCTTAAAATTAAGCCTATTCAAAATAAAGCTTCAGATAAAATTCAAAAAAAGCTGAGTAAGTTAAATATTGAGGTGAATTCATGATGTTCTTTGTGTTTATCCTGACTTTACTAGGCATGTATTTACTATTCATATCGACTGAAAAATATCGCTCACCGAAATCAACTGGTCATTTCAAACCTTTAGCTCAAAAATATTATTCATTGTTGAGGATATTGGCCTTTTTACTATTTGCGTTGAGCGGGTTTATTCTCATCAAAAAATATGGTTTTTCAATTGGTTTTGTCAGCTGGTGGATCTTTGCAACACCCTTAACCTTTTTGCTGATACTTTGGCTTAATCCGCTCAAGCCATCAAAAACTTCCTCTAAGTCATCAATTTGAATAAAATTTCCTCAAGCTAAGCATGATTTTGATTGCTTAGCTTTTTTTTGCATAAGTAAATCATTATTCATGACAACTGTTTATCTCTAAAAGGAATAAGATATCTGCGTTTCGTGATAAGTGGCGATAAAGATGTCTGGTGCTTTTGAATTTATCTTGGCAGGTATGTTAGTTGGCTTCTGTGTAGGTATTACAGGAGTTGGTGGTGGATCATTAATGACACCAATTTTAATTGGTCTTTTTAGGATTGAACCGCATATCGCAATTGGTACTGATTTACTTTACGCCGCGATCTCTAAGTTCTGTGGATCGATGGTTCACGCAAAAAAACTTAATATCGTCTGGCCGATTGTTTTATGGCTAGCAGTCGGTAGTATTCCTGCATCTTTTGGTACTGCGTGGGTACTTGAGCATTATTTAAGTCAGTCAACTCATTATAAAGCTGTATTAACCATGGTATTAGGCTTTATGTTGACCTTAACTGGTGTTTCTATCATTTTCCGTACTCGGATTGAAAAGTTCTTTAATAAATTCCGAAATAAAGAGAATACTCAAACTGAAAATGAGCAATTAGCTGTTCAAAATAAACGCACCTATATTGTGATTATGGGTATTATTTTGGGCGTATTCGTAACACTATCCTCAGTCGGCGCTGGTGCCTTTGGAATTATGGCACTTGTAATCATGTTCCCTAACTTACCCATGATTCGTATTATTGGTTCCGATGTCGTACACGCTGTACTCTTAACCCTAGTCGCAGGTCTTGGGCATATGAGTGCCGGTAATGTCGACTTTGTGCTGCTTATGTGGTTATTAGTAGGTTCAATTCCGGCAATTATTATTGGCACATTAATTAGCTCACGTATGCCGGAACGTTTAATCCGTAAAATTTTGGGTATTACACTATTTGCTCTTGGTGTTAACTTTATGGTCCACCCAGTCAAAGCCAAACCAAAAGCAGCTGTGGTACAACAACAAGCATTAGTTGCTGAAAAAACAGGCAACTCGACCGAAAGATAGTAAAATCAATGGGATTTTTCCAAACTGAATTGCCATGAGATGTAGTATTTTCATAATTATTTCATGGTATATTCAGTACACAAAACAACCTTTAGTATGATCGAACCAGTGACAGCAATGACTACACATTCAAATTCCGTTTCCAAGCCAGATATCGACGACGTTAACATTAAAAGCATCCAAACTCTTGTAACACCAGCTGAGCTTAAATCAGAACTTCCGTTATCTGATGTTGCTTCACAAACTGTTCTAAAAGGCCGCGAAACTATTCGTAATATTTTAGATGGTTCAGATAAACGTTTATTTGTCGTTATTGGTCCTTGCTCTATTCATGATCCAAAAGCTGCTCACGAATATGCTGATCGCCTAAAAGCGCTAAGCGAAAAGGTTAAAGATACTTTATATCTGGTTATGCGTGTATATTTTGAAAAACCACGTACTACAATTGGCTGGAAAGGCTTAATTAATGATCCGGATATGAATGACTCATTTAACATCGAAAAAGGTTTACGTATTGGTCGTAAACTTTTGCTTGAGTTAAATGAAAAAGGCTTACCTTGTGCAACAGAAGCACTTGACCCTAACTCTCCACAGTACTATCAAGACTTAATTTCATGGTCTGCAATTGGTGCACGTACAACCGAAAGCCAAACTCACCGCGAAATGTCTTCTGGTCTATCATCACCAGTAGGTTTTAAAAATGGTACAGACGGCGGTTTAACTGTCGCAACCAATGCCATGCAGTCTGTTAAATATGGCCACAGTTTCTTAGGCTTAAATGAAGACGGTCAGGTTTCAATCATTAATACAAAAGGTAACCCTTATGCACACGTGGTATTACGTGGCGGTAATGGTAAACCAAACTACGATGCTGGCTCTGTTGCAGAAGCAGAAAACGCTTTAGCGAAAGCAAAAGTGAGCAACAAAATTATGATTGATGCAAGCCACGCTAACTCGAATAAAGACCCTTACTTACAGCCGCTTGTTCTTAAAAACATTACTGAACAGATTTTAGACGGCAATAAGTCAATTGTAGGTATTATGGTCGAAAGTCATCTAAAAGGCGGCCGTCAAGATATTCCTGACAATCTTTGTGACCTTGAATATGGCAAATCAGTAACGGATGGTTGTATTGACTGGGAAACTACTGAAAAGACATTGCTTGAAATGCATGAAGCTTTAAAAGAAGTTTTACCAAACCGCTAATTCATCTTTTTGAGATTGAAAATTAAGCCCTCATTTTTTGAGGGCTTTTTATTTTATTGAGGTGGAATTTAACATCAAACTAAATAAAAATAACTTACGACAAAAGTAAAAATCAGTACAGTTTCACCTATTTCAATCGCTGCACCGACGGTATCCCCTGTAATACCGCCAATCCTTTTTATAAACACATGTCTTAAATAAACAAGACTGATTAAAAAACTAATGATGGCAATAAGCCCTTGCCACTCCCAATACAAAGGTAATAACAGAACGAACCCAGTTATTATCCATGAAGCAGTTTTGGGTAAATGGTCTGTCAAAGAACGGCCTAAGCCTTTTTCGCGGACATATGGTGTAGTTAAAAACAAAATAGATGGCACCACACGCCCAAGGATAGGAATGCATATTAAAAATAAAGATTGATGCTGTTCAATCAACACATAAACTAGTGCAAATTTGAGCAAACATATGATAACTAAGCTGAGGACTCCAATTGGACCACAACTTGGATCCTTCATGATTTGTAAAGTACGTAGTTTATCTCCAAAACCACCTACCCACGCATCGGCCGTATCTGCTAGCCCATCTAAATGCAATCCACCTGTCAGCCAAATCCATAAAGAGAGTACGATTGCCGCAAGTAAAAGAGCGGGTAATTTAACAAAAATACAGGTAACAAGAAAAAGTATGCCCCCAATAATCAGGCCGATTAGAGGATAAAACAGAATAGCTCGACCATTTTGTTGTGCCGTTGGTATTGTTTTTAGCTCAATAGGCAGAACAGTTAAAAATTGCAATGCTATCCAAAAAGGTGTCATATCCAAGTCTCTAACTGATCTATATCTAAAAACAAATTGAATTATGAAGAAATAAAAATGGGAATAGCAATCCCTATTCCCATTAAAGACTTCAAAAACTGAAAATCTATTGCATTTGATAGCACTGTTTCAATTTGATGTAGTCATAGTAAAAACTGGTTGGTGTATAACGTGCATAATTACATGTAGGTTTAAATAAAGTTTCTTTTTCGTTATAAAGCATTTTTACCAAAGTATTGCCTTGGCTATTTTGGTAAATATCCCATTGTAAATTTGCCGCCATAGGTGAAACTACTTCACCACGCCATGCACTTGTCGAGTAATTATAAGTCTGGCGTAGTGGTAACGGCTGCATCATATTATGCAAATCTAGGCTGGTTGCTAAAGGAATAATAATTTCAGCATGGGCAAAACGTAAAACTGCTTTATAAGGCTGGGCTTTATTCACCACAGCATCAACTTGTTGGAACAGATCCTGTTTAAGTCCTTGGGCGATTTCACTGGTGACTTGATTTGATTCTGTAAAGCTTGGGCCTTTTTCGTAAAAATCATTGGCGTCATTAAATTCAGCATAAAATTTTGCGGCTTCCAAAGGCATATATTTATCAAAATCAATACCTTTTAACTCATCTTTCATACCACCAGAAATTGAATAGAGTTCATAAATATAAGCCGCTGCATCAACTGCGCTGGCAATTGTATTTTTTCCCTTACCTTTTTCTGTAATTTGCTCACCTTTCGGTGAAGTTACTGTAAATGATCCGGTATTGCTAAAGCTATAACCCGTGGTACCGAGCTTTTTAATGAAGTCAGCTTTAAAAATCGGGCTGAGTACCAGTTGGGCAGTTTTTTCAGCCTGAGTATTTTTTGATAACTCATCTAACTTTTGAGCTAAATCTTTATTATTTTCTTCAAAATCTTGATAAGCCTGACTTGCATCATAAATTTTTTGTTGGCTAACACTAAGTGGTTGAGCTAAGTCTTCGTCTGCATTCAAGCTATGAAAATAAAGTTTAAAACGATCAACGCCACCATCTTCAATACTTGGCACGTTTTCACTCGATAAATTGGTATAAGACAATGGAACAATTTTATCTTTCAGTTGGGGTTGTTGTTTAATGAGTTCAGCAGTGAAAAATTTAGCACTATCTACCGCACGATCCACCCCAGAACTTTGTACCAATATAGACGCCTGCGTATTTAAAAGAGTTGGTAAGCGCTGTAATAATCGATCGGCAATACCGCGGTGTTCTAAAATACCAGTCATGGTTTCATTTCCATAACCGTACTGACGGATCCCTTCAACACCATAACCTAACAAAATATTCGCTTTCATCATTGCTTCTAAATCAGCACCTAATTGCTCACCTAGTGGCGTTAAGGCATTTTCTACTTTCGCCTGTTTCCATAAATTATAAAGTGCTAAATCATATTTCAGACTTGATAAACCTCTCGAACCGTGACGTGCCACTAACTCTGTAAAAACTGGCTGGAACCCAGTCGGCGCTTGTTCATAGCTTTTTAAGTCTTGTTGAGGTTGGTAAGGCGTTTTCGTTTGATAATATTTTGATGGGTTTGTAGATGGTGCAGTTTGAGCTTCTTGATCATCATTGTTATTACAAGCCGCGAGCAATAATGATGCTGCAAGCACAGTTGTTTTAAATAAAATATTCATAAGCCAGATGTATGGTTAATAAGAAATGCCAATAGCTTAGATACTAGCAATGACAGTTCTATTACACAGGCTAAAATAACATTTTAAAAATAATAACTTACAAGTGTATAAAAATATAAAACTACTATCTTAACTTAAAAGTTAATTGACCATCTGCTTCAGAAAATTCGAGTGAATATAATTTTCCAAGCTCTGCCGGCATTTTAAGTAAGTCATCTAGAGGCTGTTGTCTGGCTAAACAAGCCAATAGCTTAATTACACCTCCATGAGTAATGACTAAAGCATGCTGTAAGTTTTGCTTTTGCATCTGCTCCAGCAAATTCTGAAAACCTTTAAGAACCCTTGTTTGAAACTGGTTTAATGTTTCTGCGCGAGGTGGACAATATTGACTTGGTTTTTGCCAAAAGTTTGCCAGTAATTCGGGTGAGGTTTCATAAATTTGCTGAGTTGGGACGCCTTCCCATTCACCAAAATACATTTCTTTTAAGTCATGATTTACAAGTAAAGGGAGTTCTGCTGTTTTGGCCAGTTGCTCGGCAAAACAAGCACATCTTTTTAATGATGAACTTACAATGACATCCCATGTCTGGTTTGTAACTTGCTCAATGGTTGACTGCATTTGCTGCCAACCTTTTGCTGTTAACTCATCATCTAAATGACCACGTAAAGTATGGCTATATTGACTTTCGCCATGTCTGAGCAAATCGATCCTAAATTTAGCCAATTTTATTCCCACTTACAGCCGCTTGAGCGAAGGTAGCCATTTGGTTATGTAAAGCGCAGGCCATTTTAACCAATGCTAAGGCAGTACCAGCACCGCTACCTTCACCTAAACGCAAATTCATATTTAAAATCGGCTCAGCATTGAGTTCTTGTAAAATACGTTGGTGTCCATATTCTGCCGATTGATGGCCAAAAAGCATCCAGTCACGCACTTGAGGATTCATCCGCACAGCACATAAAGCGGCTACAGAACTAATAAAACCGTCTACAATCACAGGTAAACCCACTTGCGCACAGCGGATATAAGCACCTGTAATTGCCGCAATTTCCAAACCACCTACAGCACATAGTTTTTTGAAGACATCACCAATGACATGTTTGTGATGAAGTTCAATTGCCTTTTCAATTACTTCAATTTTATGTCTTAACTGATCAGCACCAATTCCTGTACCTACTCCAGTCAATTGCTCGGCAGTATCATTTAATAAAAGGCATGCTAAAGCAGAGGCAGAACAGGTATTTCCAATCCCCATTTCACCCGCAATATAAATATCTGCTCTATTCGCTTTAGCAGTATCTACACTTTTTTTCCCTAACTCTAAGGCAGCACGACATTCATCTAGATTCATTGCAGCTTGTTTGGCAAAATTTGCTGTGCCGGCACGAATACAATGACGTTCAACACCTGCATATTCGTATGCTTCGCCTGCTGTACCGCAGTCAATCACTTGCAAATGAGCTTGATGATATTTGGCAATGACACTAATTGCCGCACCGCCAGTTGTGAAGTTTTGCAACATTTGACGGGTAACAGCTTGGGGATATGCAGAGATATTTTCTTCAACTACGCCATGATCACCTGCAAAAATCGTAATCCATGGATGGTTAACTTGTGGATGCGCATTTGACTGTAAACTGGCAAGTGTGATTGCAATCTGCTCTAAATCACCTAAGGCACCTGTAGGTTTGGTAAGTTGGAGTTGATGTTGCTCAGCTTGTTGTTTTGTATCTAAATTAGGTTGCTGCACAGATTGTAACCACCAGTTCATTTTTATTTCTCACCTTTTAAAATCATTGGAAAACCAGCCACACAAAACACAACTTTATCTGCAATTTGCCCTAGAGCCTGATGTAGCCTTCCTGCTTCATCGACAAAACGGCGGCTAATTTCACCAAGTGGCACAACGCCTAAACCCGTTTCATTACTTACTAAAATAATTTCTGACTGAAGTGTGGGTAAAACTCTTAACAGCTGCTCACACTCAAATTGTTGAATATTTTGATCTTCTAAAAGTAACAAATTGGTTAGCCAAAGTGTTAAGCAATCCACCAGAATAATTTGGTTAGGTCGATCAATTTCTTGCAGAGTTTTTGCTAAAAATAATGGTTCTTCAACTAAAGACCAGTGAGCAGGACGCTGATTTTGATGATGGACGATTCGGCTTTGCATTTCTGGATCAAGCGCTTGTGCCGTAGCCACATAAGTGACAGCTAATTGCATAGATATGGCCGTTTGTTCAGCCAGTCGGCTTTTGCCAGAACGGGCACCACCTAAAATCAATTGCAACATGAATCACCTAAAAACGAATGCTGATACGGATACAGCTGACCTTGTAAAATTTGAGCTTGATAATAGCCAAAGCTTAAATGCTCAACTTTAAGATCAAATTCAGCCTGTGTGTATTGTACAGGTAATTGAGAAATTTTTTGTAAAATCAAATTACTACTATAGTCTTTCTTATACAAACCCAATGTAATGTGCGGACAGTAATCTAAAGCGGCAATTTCATTAGAAACTGTACCTAATTTTTGCCGTATGAGAGATAAGTTATTTTCGGTGTCTTGGACTTCTACAAATAAAGCACTACTAAAGCTATCAACTGAACCAATTTTTAATTGGAATGGTGCAAAATTTTCTTGTATTAGAACTTTCTTATGCTGCTCAAATTCAGTAAAACTAAAATCATCACAGTGAACTTTAGTTTCATGAGTCAAGAAACCACATATAAACAGCGTGACATGATATTGACGATGATTAGGTTCTACTAGAAATTCTGAAAAATGCGCACGCAATTGATCTAGATAATGAACTAATTTCTGATCATTAATTTCTAGATACCACAATGCGTAATTTTGACGCCCAAGGTGCCATTCGGGATAATCCCGTATAGGTGTTGGCACCATGAGTGTGGAGGGTTTTAACAGCACAGTTTTAATTCAAAATTATTCAAATTTTGTATTAAAACATGTTTGTCTTTCAATTGTTGAGGTTAATTCAATAAGCAAACTCAAACATATTGATTTGATGTAGTTTTGGTATTGTTCAGCTTAATGTCCAAAGGTTGTTTACCTTGTTCAGAAAACAAATATTGGATAAGTTGAACCAATTCAGCTTCAAACTGTCTTCTTTGAGTTGTACTCAAGTCTAGGTTCTGAATTTGCTGCTGCAGATGTTCAACAGCTTTAGTCTCTTCAATTTCTAAAAATTGAATCGCATAGGCATAACCTAAAGCAGCACCTTTTACTAAGTTTTTATAAGACAAATCATGACGAATATTCACAGCAATTGATGCCATGACACGCTCATTATGATTGAGTTTGCGTAGTGGATCTCTTGCTACGCGTTGACAAGGATCTTTAAATGCATATTCACATGAGTCTAGAAAACTTTGTGACATTCGATCCAGATCTTTTGCATAATTAGGTAATACAATTGCAAGTCCCTGCTTCACTTCTGCAATTAAGTTCTCTGCAAATGCTTTAACTGAATGATCACCCATGGCAACACCAATAGATTCATAACCCATTAAAGATGCATACCAAGCAAGCATCGCATGTACACCATTCCATAAACGATTTTTAATGAGTTGAATGTCAGTAATTTGATCAACCAATACCACCTGACGCAACTTTTCAAGTAAAGGACTGCCTTTCTCTACATAGATTGGCATATCAGTTTCACTATGGAACAAGATTAAATCCATGCTTTGTAAGATATGTCCCGGCTGGAAATTACGGCGCATGTTATCAACATAGATAGAAGCCTGATTTAGTTGATCTTGATTCAGTTTATTACAGTCTTCAATTTCGATTTGGTCTTCTTGCTCCACATCTTCTAAATGCTGTTCAAGGAAATTATGTTTAATACGAAGTTGACGATATAAATTCTGATTAGAAAGTTTTGAAACCATGCGATTAACTACGGTGTCGCAAAAGTAATGCTCTTTTAAAATATGCTCGGTTACATCTTCATCGTTGGTTAACTCTAGTAGAGCTTCTTTAAGATGCTTCATAACCAAATATTTCGCACCAACCTTATTTAAAATAATTAGAAAGGTTAAAGGTTCTATACATGTTTCAAGTTGCGAATTAAAACGCGCATATAACCCTTTTGCAATTATCTTTGATTCAGGTTCGATCGCTTGCTCAGGCAAACATAATGCAATCAAACTTGAATGAGTATACATCTCTAACATTTGTTGTTCATTGTCAGAATCAACAATGGTCATATTCTCAATACGTTCATCATAAGAAAATTGCCCATAGCGAATACTATAGGTTCCAAACGCATTTACAGCTTCGCGGAAAAGACTATTTCGTGTTGACGCAATTATACGTTTTGGTTTCGTATAACCATCCCAATGTGACAAGATCTGCGCTATATAACCACCGCCAATAGCACCGAAACCATGTATTCCAACAGTAAGCTGATTCAGACTTTGCGGAAAAGGTTCCTGCATTTCTGGCATGTCCATAACGGGAATAAATTGGTCAAGGTCGGTTAAAAAGTCATACATCTGATCATAATAAAAATGCGCTTTTTCCAGCATTTCATCATTTGGTTCTTTAATATCTTTTAATAAAATCGTTAAACCTTTCGATGTATGTGCTGAAGTTAAACCATTTTCCGAATCTTCAAACATAAGACACTGGTTAGCGTCTAAATGAAGTTGACTAGCCGCTTTTAAAAAGATTTCTGGATGTGGCTTCCCTTGTTCTACTTCATCCCCACAAGTAATGACATCAAAAAATTTATAAACATTTGCATTAATTAAATATTCTTCGGCAATTGCTCTACGGCTTGAAGTAGCCACAGCCATTCTTAAACCAGATTTTCTTAAACGCTCTAGAACTTGAACCAAACCTTTTTTAATAGGTACGCCGTGTTTTCGAATATGTTCTAGTTCCATCTCATCGGCACGTTTTCGAATTTCCTTATATGGAACATCTACTCCGTATAAACGTTGTGCAAGCTTTTCCGCTGTAGTCGCACTTAACCCCAAACATTGCATTAAATATTCGTGTGAAAACTCCTGCCCAATGAGTTCTTGAGATGCCTGTTGCAATGTTTGAAACCGTAACCGTTCAGTATCAAACATTGTCCCATCCATATCGAAGATAGCTCCATGAACAGGTTTTCCATGAAAAATAAGCACGTTTTTACCTCTTTTTTGATCATGTTTTATTCAGGGTATACAAAAAATTGCTAAAAAAGGCAGGATGATAATAAATGAAACATTAGTGGTTATTTTTTAATCAAAAATATAAGCAATCTGTTACTGAGAAGAGTTAAAACACTCAAAAAGGTTGAACAATATAGATAATTCTGAAACTGAGTTTAAACACAAAAGTAGCAAGCCTTCCTCGCTTGCTACTTTTGCTTCTTCTTTTTATGCGCTGATCATGTTTATTTTTCTTAGGTCCATTTACTGCTAAACAAACCTGCATTGTTTTTATTATGTCTTGCAGGTCTACCCATACCAGAAATTAACTCGCTTTTTGCTGTAATTTTTGTTGCGATGCCTGGTATAACTCAAAAAATCTGTCATAGAACTTTTCACGGAAACAGTAATACAACATTGCCGTTTTTTCCGGCATTGGAATTAAGCCCTGCTCTTCATAGCACATGTCTTCTACTACAGCCGCATAAGGCTTCACTGTATGATCAGGTTCTCCTACAATTCTATTTGTTGGGGAATTTTCAAAAATATAGAAATTCAATAAACGAATTGTTGGGCGCAAAAAGCCTTGACCAAAAGCAGATTTCTCCCCAAATAGTAAATGCCAACCTAAATCATTGTCTTCACCTTTATAATAACGAGCTAGGCGATCACGTTTCCCTTCATAAATTTCGGCATAACCCACGTCTTGACCATTGATTCCTACAATCATTAAACGTTGATGATCATCAGCTAGCATTTTTTCAAAATAAACTTTGAGTTCTATTTCGCTTTTATTTAATTGCCACTGAGGAATAACGTGTGGCTCATGCATCCAGCGGTGTAATAGTGGTATATCTTGAGGATACTGAACCTGACGTAATGAGTAGCTAACATCATTTTCAATATATTCAAAATAATCTGGGAGCTTTTGTGAAAGCGTAAGCATTATAACGGTCCTTGCTATGACACAACCTATAATTGATAATGATAATCATTTTTATTTAAGATGCAAGCTTATTTTTACTATTTTTTTTATTGCATAAATCATGGACAAAAAATTCAGCTTTCCCTCTACTAATATTTAAGGTACCCACTCAACAATCGAGAAAATAATTGCAACGACGATTACCATTAACCAAATAGGAATAAAATATTTTCTAAAAAAATAAAAAACAATAATTTGAAAAAAGAAAGCGGTTGTGATTATGGCAAAAAACCATGATAAGGCTCCTACAGAGCTTCCTTCAAAGGAGCAATTCCAAAACAATGAACTAAGCAAAAATAATATGGTTGTTCCATATAAAATTCGTCTAGATGTACTTTTAAGCCAGCTATATTGAAGCTTTTTCTGACCAAATTGGCTGAGCATGCATGCTTGCATCATGGCAGCAATAGCCCAAAATAATGATGCAAAGCTCATTTGGCCTCTCCTAACGTAATAAATTTGGTTTGGTAGAAGCGTAGTACTACTAAATAGAATAGCCCGAGCAGTATGAGCGCCAGATCAACACCAGCAAGAGACCAATGCACAGACTTTAAACTATTTAATAAAGAGGCTTCTGGCACCAGAACGACACTAATAACTGGAATAAGGAATAAAACAGCAGCCGTAATATATAGCATGATGATTATTCCCTTCCTTATTGAGCAGCTAAAGCTAATCAATAAGCTTAATAGCCATGCTATATAAAATGCTGAAACCTCGTATAGTTCCCTCGGCTCAAATGAAGCAGGTATAATCCGACTAACCATTAAATAAAAGGCTGAGGCAAAAGGCAGCCCTAAGAAAGTAAAAAAGTTCAAATGTCTTACTAATCTATATCCAAATTTCTTTTGTTCTTTGATGCGCTTTTTTTGCCATAGTAATGCGCCTGCAACCAACATGACACATCCTATTATTCCTAAACAAGCCAAAATAAAACGCATCCAGATAGAAGCAAAGTAACCTAAATGAATCCCATAACTTGATGAACCTAATTGTGCAATTGCACTTAAATTTCGTGGCTGATTGAGTCGTTCAGCCGTATTTGTTGCAAAAATATATTGAGGAGTATTTAAGGTAATAATATTTTTATAGTTATAGTCAAATGTAATCATGCCATCGGCTGTATTAGGCTTTTGAACTTCAAATTTATCTAAAATAGCTCCAGATTCTGTTCGCTTAGGCATTTGTGCCATGAATTGATTAAAAGGTTGCATCGCTTCTGTTAAGGAAGGTTCTCGAGGTTTTGCCACCTCGGTAAACTGCATTTCATTATAGAACTTAGGTATACCAGCTTTACCATATTGTTCCGATAACCCCCATGGTAAAACTAGATAAAATAAAATCAACAGTCCAGTAAAGGCCATCACCAAATAAAAAGGAAAAGTGATAACTCCTGTTATGTGATGAAGATCTAATAAAGAACGCTGTCCTTTAAAAGCCCTAAAGGTAAAAAACTCTTTAATAATTTTCTTATGTGTAATCACACCTGTGATTAAACTAATTAATAGAATTAAGGCAACAACTGCTACAACTAAGCTACCGAACGTGCTTGGCAAAGGATAAAGCGTGTAATGTAGTTTGAAAAAGAAATCTCCACCCAAAGTCTTCCGTACAGGCCCCAATAGCTCTCCGGTATTAGGATTTTGTAGCTCTTGATGTTTCCCCTCTTTATCCTGCCATTGAAGTAGATTCACAGGCATCCGCTCATTGGCTACTGTGACTCGCCATCTTTTGGCATTTGGTGCATGTTGATTGAGATAGTTAAACGCAGTTTGCGCAGAATGTTGTGCAGAAGGGATTGTTTGAATATGGCTGATTGCTTCTGGCTGTGCCCAAACATTAATTTCCGTTCGAAAATAAGCAATAGAGCCCGTAAAAAAAATGAAAAAGATAACCCAAAGAACAATAATTCCAAACCAACTATGTAGTATTGCCTGAATTTGACGAAAATTCATTTAAGCCACTCCCCATTTAGCTAATAGCCAATAGCTCACTAATAACACTACGCCTAAGCTATTGATCATCCAAAACCATAGTTTTGATAAAATGGAACTCGTAAAGACAATATAAAAAATAAAAAAGATAAAACTGATAAATACCGAAAAATAAACATTCTCTGCTTTAGCAAAAGGTAACCATTTAGCCAAAACAAGGCTGAGCCATGAACTGTAGCAATAAGCGGCTAAACAGATAAAAAAGATCCTGCTATACGTAAAATTAAAATTTTCTTGTTTTTTTAGATGACTCATTTAAATGGCCTTAAAAATTTAAATATGCCAGATTTGATTGAAAGAAATACCTGCTCTATACAGGTATCTCTTTCGTTAGTTGCATTAATAGTTAAAAGTATAACTTAAACCATAAGTACGGCCTTCTGCAGGGATTGCTAACAACGGATTAGCATTAGAGACGGCTGCTTGCTGAGCAAATACTGTTCGATACTGACGGTTCCACACATTATAAACACCAAAATCTACACGACCTT
>NZ_POYH01000032.1:0-19530 GCF_002899995.1 Acinetobacter sp. AKBS16
CTGCACCGACTGCACCGACTGCACCTAAGCATTCCTTAACTCATATTAAGCCTAATCAGGGAGAAATTAAGGAACAAACGAATGTTGCTAAAGCACTAAAGAGCCAAAGTAGTCCTTCTAGAATAATGAGTGAAGAAGTAAAGAAAGTTGATAGCTCTTATTTATCTATGCCAACTACCACACAGGCTGGCGCAAATTCGGATTCTTCAAAAGATAAATCTAAATTTACGAGTATTGATGGCGTAGAGTATGTAAATAATGAATATCTTGAGGATCAAGAATTTAATCTGGAAGGTAAGAAACGCTTTTATATTATGCCGAATGGTTTAGGACGAACGGAGTCTATTGAACGTCAGAAGGGTGTGAGTAAATCTACGTTAGAACAACTCTTTCATAAACAATCTCAAGATGATCGTGCAGCAATTATTTTAGCACCAACTTATATCCGGCTATCTCAAAAAGAATTAGAAACGACTTTTGAGCAAGATAAGTGTTTTGTGCAAGGCTACAAAAAGTCAATTAAAGTTCTTGGATCAAAAAAAGAAGTGAATTTATGGCCACGGAAGCCATTAAAAGAAAAGTTTGAATACGAGTTGGTGAAACTAGATCCCTCTGTACAACATTTACAGCTTATGTCATTTGCAGCGAGTAGTTCAACACCTCTCTATTATTGGCCTTTGGTTATATTCTTAGATGAAAAGGGATGTATCTTAGAGGGAGCAAGTGGTTTTAAGAGCAAATCTTATCCCTCAACCATACTACAACATGCATCGATTCAAGGTACTTTAAAAGTCCCGGCTCATGCACGTTATATAATGTTAACTCCATTATCTTCTTCTATAGATGTAGCAGAACATGAGTTATCAAATCAGGGACAGATTCAAATTTCGGTATTACGTTAAAAATAAGTAGGGTATCTAATGAATAAAAAATTATTATGGCCTTTTGCCTTAACTACGTTAGCAATAATGCTGAATGGTTGTGGTGGTGGTAGCTCAACTATTAATGAAGATCATACAAATGGGTCTGGAAGCTCAAATGCGAATGGAAGTTGCGCTGTCTCAAGTAATGATTGTTTACAGTTTTCACTCGATTATCCGATTGCTGGTCTTAATTTTACCTGTAGTAGTGCTACAAATCAGAGTTTCGTTACTAAAGCTTCAGGAAATAGTGTTGTTGGCACATGTAAACTGGGCGATACAGCCAACTTCTTTTTACAAGGTACTCAGACTAAAACAAAAATTGATCTGGGCTCTATCAATTTAGATAATATTTCAAAAATTAAGGTCGTTGTCCCACCACGTTTAAAAGTTATGGATATGGCTACTGCTTTAACTGGAGTAGCACCAGCTTCATTAAGTCAAGATGATCCAACCATTCGTGTAGCAATGGCTTTAATTAAGCTTTTCCAAAGTATAGGTTTAGAACGTGGTGATAATGTAATTGGAGATATACAGCCTACCCAATTTACAGAAGATAAAAAAAATACATTAAATGTTGTACTTCAAAATATTACTACTACTGAATGGAAAAGTGGTGCATATATTAATATTTTGAAACCTTGGTTAGATGTGAGCCAAATTAATGATAATGAAGCTTTTGCTTTACTAACTCAGTTGGCTCATTTAAGTTTAGTGGGCTTGTATCAATCTGATTACTTGACGTTAGCTCAACCTAATTTAATTTCTGAAAATTTTTATGGTTGTAATTTAGCTAATTTAGCGGATTGTCCGAAGAATACAGCTAATACCCAACATGTGATAGGTAATTTGTTCTTACTCTCAGATCGTCAAGGTTATACATTTGGTTATGGCTTACAATGGAAAGGTACAAGTACTACTACAAGTAATTCAACAGTTACAGCAGTAATGGAGGTATTAACTAAAGCTAAGCCAGCTCAACTTACTGCAAATGCTCAGACTACATGGCTTGATCCCTTACAAGCTGAGATTAAACCAACACAACCATTCCATTTAAAAGCCTCAGCTAATAGCAATGAAGATTTACTGATTTATCAAGGTAAATTATTAAATGACTCATTTATTGCTGGTCGTGAAAGTTTGTATTTAGGCGCAATAAATAGTAAAACACCAAATCCTCAACATTATGCATTATGGCGTCAAAGTATAAGTAATCAAAATTATAATGGTTCGATGGATATCTATAAGATAACTCCAGCAAGTTATCTTTCAAAGGATATCTTTAGAACCTCAAAAAATGTAAGCGTGGGCCAAACTTATATTTTCCCGTTATACGCCACTTTAAATATTAAATTTGATACAGCTGGAATTTCCCCAATCGATCTGGGTATTGTGATTGATGAAAATGGAGATATTCGAACTGATATTAAACCTAATGCAACACCAACAGATATGTCTGGCCATTGTGGTATTGTTTCAGATAATACTCTGGTTGATAATAATGGTGTTCAACAGTATCGCATAGGAACAACGGGTGGCACTGAATCTGCTTCAAATGATAAATCAATTACAGTAAAAATGATTTTTGCTGAACCTAAACTCGGTAATCTAAATGGTATTATGGCTGGGTTAAACTCGAATGTTGTTCAAGCTACTACCGAGACAGGCGGTCAAACATTAATTGTAAGTGGAGCAAAAATTAACGTTGCTAACTTGTTACAAGGGCAAGTAAATGGAATTAATCTTACGACCTATGATAACAAAACAGTCTCATGGTTAAATCCATATGCCTTTTATCAACGAGTATATAATAATATTAAGGATGTAAGTCCAGCTCCTACAGAAGATGATAAAGCTTTAGCTGAGCGAATGAGTGGGACTGTAACGATTAGAACCGCTGATTGTTATCAAATTAAGACAAAATAAGAGTTTAAAAAAGACCGCAAAAGCGGTCTTTTTTATTATCTAGCTCATTAGCCTGTATGGTCTAAACGAGTTCCTAACGTCTCTAGATGTGTTGGAAAAACTTGTTGTTTACGGTCTTCGAAATAATGTCTTAATGTGTGTTCAACACTAGGAAAGGCAAGTTCACCCCATGGGATTTCATGTTCTTCAAACAGTCGACATTCGATACTTTCTTCGCCAGCACCGAAAAGGCCATCTTTAAGCTGTGCTTTGAACAACACATAAATTTGCCCAATACGGGGAATATTATACATGCAATAAAGTTGTTCTATTTCAATCTCGGCTTCTGCCTCTTCACGAGTTTCACGCGCCGCACCTTGTTCCATAGTTTCGAACAATTCCATATAACCCGCAGGCAAAGTCCATAAGCCATAACGAGGTTCAATCGCGCGACGACAAAGTAATACTTTGTCTTCCCATAACGCTAAGGCACCGCAGATTACTTTGGGGTTTTCATAGTGAATATTTCCACAATGAGTACAAACACGGCGTACTTTATGATCACCTAAAGGAATTTTTTGTTCGGTTTTATGCCCACACGCTACACAGAAACTCATAATTATCATCGAGTATAGAGATGCCTCAGCATAACTGAATTTTTAGACTTACGCATCAACTCTATTCCCTAAGTTTGATTTTCAGATATGATGCAAAGAGAGACAGAATAATAGGTGAATGGTATGGAAGAGCACTTGCTAACACAAAAGTTACAGCAAAGATTGCGCTTTTCCACCCGCATACAAGAAGCACAAGCTGCGGTACTTATTGCGATTACGAATGAAAATAATCCTAAGGTACTGCTTACACGCCGTTCAATACATATGAACAACCATGCGGGGGAAGTTTCTTTTCCTGGTGGCAAGCGTGACCCTAGTGATACTAGTAATATTGTTGTAGCGCTAAGAGAAGCTCAAGAAGAGACGGCTTTAAATCCATTTGATGTGCAGTTGTTAGGCGATTTGCCGATGCAACGTGCAAGAAGTGGCTTGTCTGTAAAACCGATTGTTGGGCTTATTCCTCCTGAGGTAACTTTAATTCCTCAGCCCACCGAAATTGATCGAATTTTCTTTGTGCCTTTACAGCAACTTATAGAGACGCGTCCGACGCCATATGAAGTGCGATATGCTCATCAATCTTTATACTTCCCAAGCTTGCAGATTGATAATGAAATTATTTGGGGTCTCACAGCGCGAATGTTAATTGCCTTATTTAAATATGGTTTAGGCTACCAAAAAGAATGGCCATTTCTACTGAATGCACCAACGTTTGGAATGCCAAAATTTTCTCATAAAAAATAAAGATCAGGACTGATAAATTATGATGTATAGCTATCAAGGACAGCATCCAAAAGCCTTACATGAGCCATGGGATGGCTGGGTTGCTCCAACTGCAACGCTTATTGGACAAGTAGAACTAGGCCGTCAGGTCAGTATTTGGTTTGGTGCTGTAGTACGTGCCGATAATTGTGTCGTTCGGATTGGTAATTTTTCTAATATTCAAGAAAATTCGGTATTACATACTGATGCGGGCCTTGAGCTAAATATTGGCGAATATGTCACTGTTGGGCATAAAGTCATGTTGCATGGTTGTACGATTGGCGATAACAGTTTGATTGGTATGAATGCTGTCATTTTAAATCGAGCCGTGATTGGTAAGAACTGTATTATTGGTGCGAATGCTTTAATACCGGAAGGTAAAGTGATTCCAGATAACTCAGTGGTAATGGGCTCACCTGGCAAAATTGTAAAAACTTTAGATGAAGAAGGCGCAGCAAAAATACGCTTGAGCGCACTACATTATGCTGAACACTTTAAAAGCTATGCCGATTTGAAAGAATTCCATTTTTAAAATTTTAGCGAGATATTTTCTATGCCAAGCACCAGCTTGGCGTTTTTATTTAGATAGGAACAACTCGCCTATCAGAGCCGAGTGGGGTATCATAACTTCCGTTTTTAATCTGATTGAATACTAAGGTTGTGCATGAAACTGCTGGCGTTGGAAACTGCAAACGAGCAATGTTCCATTTCATTAATCGATGAAACCCAAGAACTCTTTTTCCAACTCGATACGCGAGCGAAAGCACAAACCCAGACCATTTTGCCAATGATTGAGCAAGGGTTACAACAAACTGGACTTGACGTAGCTGGTTTAGATGCAATTGCCTTTAGTCGAGGGCCCGGCTCTTTTAGTGGTGTTCGAATTAATGCAGCAGTTGCTCAGGCTTTAGCTTGGTCACAAGATTTACCAGTAATTCCAGTTTCTACCTTACAAGCTCTCGCACAAGCGGCTTACCGACTTGAAGGTTTAGAACAGGTGACTGCGGTACTCGATGCACGTATGAATGAAGTTTACATTGCAAGTTTTGTTCTAGATGAGCGAGGCATCATGCAGTGTATAGATGAAGAAAAATTAATGAACTACGAGCAAGCGGCTGCCTATGCAAAGCATTGCTTAATCGGTTCGGGTGCTAAGCTTCTTCAAACTGATGCAGAACATCAAACAATCACTGCCACTGCACAAGACATTGCTTCGATTGCACGTGTGTATGCAGCGCAAAAGCAGTGGGTTGATGCTGAACATGCTTTACCGGTTTACTTACGTGATGATGCATGGAAAAAAATTGCGGATCAGGGCAAAGCAAATTAAAGGCACTGCGCATGCACATATATTTTGAAGTAGATTTTCAAGAACAAGTACAGCACTACCAAGCTGTGCTTTATTCTAGAGGCGTGACTGTCGATTTACAGCCTATTGAAAAACTTAATGCCCGTTTTTTACGTTTAAATCCTGACTTGGCTCTTTGTGTAGATGAAAACGGACTTTGGTTATCTGCTAACGGCATGAAAATGCAGCCTGACTGGAAAGCTGAAATTCCGCGTTTAAAACGAGCAAGTCTTAAATCGGAAATGATTGCTCGTGCTTGTCAGTTAGGTGAAAAGCCAGTACTGGTCGATGCTACAGCGGGCTTAGGTCATGACAGCTTACTTATGGCTTATCTAGGAGCCCAAATCCACCTTGTTGAGCGCCATCCGATTTTATTTACTTTACTTGAAGATTCAAAAGCTCAGGCACAGCATGATCCATTTTTAAGCCAATTTATGGATCGTATTCAACTGATCTTCGCTGACTCTGCAAGCTATTTACAGCAATTAGATCAAGAAGAAAAAACAGTTGATGTGGTCTACCTTGACCCGATGTTCCCACAGCGCGATCAAAATCAACAAGCAATTAAAAAACAAGCCCAAGTCAAAAAGCAGATGCAGCTTTTGCATTTACTTTTACCCGAAGATGGAGAAATGGATTTGGGTGATCATTTGCTTGAGCTAGCCAAAAAAGTTGCAAAGCGAGTGATTGTAAAACGTCCACGACATGCTATTTTTTTAGCAAATCAAGAACCAGCCCATCAGTGGCAGGGGGATGCTTGTCGTTTTGATGCTTACTTTCAGTAAGCTTATGTAAGGTTAAGTTTTATTGCTTGAATAATGCACAAATATATGTGATATAGTTCAAAAGCATGATTGCTAAAATTCTTAGCAGGCATACACTTATGGTGCCTGACAAAAACGAAATTTTTGAAACCTTTTTATGATTGATCTCAAACCTTCCATTAACTTTTGGCATGATTTTAAAAGTAACCAGCTTGCCGGAATGTGGTTATTTTTGGGGTCAAGACGTTCCTTACAGATCGTACATCCCTCTATTCTTCAGCTCATTGTTTGGGGAGTATTAGGTGGGTGTACCAACTCACTTTATAGTTGGCTTGTTGCCGGTCAAATTGGCGACTTCAACTCACAAGGTCTAATTGGATACGCACTTTGGCCTTTTATTGCGCTTATTGTTGGTATTTTCTTATCACAGCGTATTAATCAGCCGCGTTTAATGTTGGTTCCAGCCTTATTGTGGTTGGTTTTAGATACCAATATTTTATTAATACAGTGTTTAATTCAATATTTGGGATCTAATGGTTATCTAAACTTTATTCCGGATGCTATTTATAACGGTATTTTACCTGGTTTGTTTGTAGCACTTTTTGTGTGGCAAAGTTTGGCGGTCATTTGGGTGTTCTCACGTGAGCTTAAGTGGCCTTGGTGGGAGCGGGCATTGGTTATGGTTGCGACCATTGCGACCATGGTGGTTTGGCAACTTTCCGTAAAAGATCAGCCTATTTGGAAAGTGGAAGATTCTCCACCTACTTTTGCCGAAGATGCTTTTTATGCACAAAGTAAATTACTTCATGATGCTTTAGAGCAAGTTCAATATGGTGAGTTAGCTAAAAGTCATTGGTATTTCTTGGGTGTTGCAGGCGATAGTTATCAAGACGTTTTTAAATCGGAAGTGGTTCGTATTAAAGAACAATTTGATACACGTTTCGGTACAGTCGGGCGTTCAATGATGCTGGTCAATAATCCGGATACACGAACTGAAATCCCGATTGCGTCTAAAACCAGTATAGAGTTGGCTCTACGCCGTATGGGCCAGCAAATGAACCGTGATAGTGATGTGTTATTTTTATATATGACATCGCACGGTGAGCAAAACCATTTTGAAATTGAAAATGCACCTCTAGATTTGGGGCAAGTCGATCCGAAATGGTTACGTGAAACGCTCGATAAAGCGGGGATACGTTGGCGTGTGATTGTCATTTCTGCTTGTTACTCAGGAAGTTTTATTCCGGCGTTACAGTCACCTGATACTTTAATTATTACGGCATCTGCTGCGGATAAAACTTCGTTCGGTTGTAATAACGAAGCTGACTATACTTATTTTGGACGAGCTTTCTTTGATTTGGCGATGCGAGAGCAGTCTTCTATGAAAGATTCGTTTAATGCCGCTAAGCAAACCGTAACCAAATGGGAAGTAGCTCAAGGTGTAGAACCTTCAGAGCCACAATGGATGATTGGTAAGAATATGGAACTTATGCTACCTCAGTTGGAAAAATATCTTTTTCCTCAACCAAATACAGGTAGGGTAAATATTGCTCAGACACAAACAGAGGCTAAAAACGATGCAACTCCTGCAAAAAAACCGCTGCTTTGAAGGTGAGCAGCGCATTTATCAGTTTGATTCTCAATTATTAAAAGGCTCTACTAAGTTTGGGGTGTATTTGCCGCCTGCTGCTTTAGAAGGTAAACCTTGCTCAACTTTGTTTTACTTAGCGGGTTTAACATGTACTGAAGAAACTTTTGCCATTAAGGCACATGCACAGCATATGGCTGCCCAGCTTAGTCTTATACTGATTACACCTGATACTTCACCTCGTGGTGAACAAGTTGCAGTAGGTGACAATTGGGATTTAGGTCAGGGCGCAGGCTTTTATATTAATGCCACAGAAGCACCTTGGTCTGAGCATTATCAAATGGAAAGCTATTTAATCGATGAGTTATATCCACTTATTTTAAAAAGTTTTCCAGTCAATGCTCAACAAGTCGGTATTTTTGGACATTCAATGGGGGGACATGGCGCCTTAACTTTAGCTTTTAAATATCCTGAGAAGTTTAAGTCAGTATCTGCATTTGCACCGATTTGCGCGCCAACTGAATGTGCATGGGGTGAAAAAGCATTTAGCCATTATTTAGGTACAGACCGCGATAGCTGGTTGGCTCATGATGCCACGGCTTTAGTCTCAAAAAATGGTGCGGTATTTAATGAAATTTTGGTGGATCAGGGGTTAGATGACCAATTTTATGAACAACTTCACCCTGAAAAATTTAAGCAAGCATGTTTAAAGGCAGGACAGCCTTTAACTTTAAGACAACATGCTGGCTATGATCATGGCTATTATTTTATCCAGACCTTTATGGATGAGCATTTGCAGTTCCATGCAATCCAGTTGGAAAAGGTCGCTGGCGAATAATTAGTGGTGCCATTCCACCTGAAATTCTTGTTGAGCCATACGGTTTAGATGATCAAGGACAACTTTTTCCAAGTGGTCATGGTCATCTAACTGGCTATCAATAGCAACATTTAACTGCTCTGTTTCTGGCGCAAGCGTAATAGTTGCTGTAGGCATTAAGATTTTAAAATCTTGTTCAGTTTCTTGTACTTCAAATTTATGTTTCCAATGATTAACTAGACGTTTTGCAATGCGTTTTCCATCATTTGTTAATAGATGAGTTGTGCTTTTCATTATCAATCCTCACATTGGTTTAATGTACCTTAACAAATTCGTTTGGCACTTGGCATTCTATAGTAGCAACGTTACGTTGCAAGTTTGAAATGTTGTCATTTAAGCAAGGAAGAGCGGGCCAAGTAGGTTCTTTTTTGTTATAATTTTTAGCCTCTCCTTAAATTTTTAGCCAGGTCATCCACCTATGTCCAAGCCTTATTTGATTGCTCCTTCTATTTTATCTGCCGATTTTGCTCGTTTAGGCGAAGATGTAGACAAAGTGTTAGCTGCAGGTGCCGATGTAGTGCATTTTGATGTGATGGATAATCACTATGTTCCAAATTTAACTTTTGGTGCAGGTGTGTGTAAGGCTTTAAAAAATTATGGAATTACTGCTCCTGTTGATGTGCATTTAATGGTATCTCCAGTTGACCGTATTATTGGTGATTTCCTAGAAGCAGGCGCAGATATCATTACGTTTCACCCAGAAGCTTCTCATCACATTGACCGTTCATTACAGCTTATTAAGTCTGGTGGTGCTAAAGCAGGATTAGTTTTTAACCCAGCAACACCATTGCATTATCTAGACTATGTTCTTGATAAAGTTGACCAAATTTTATTAATGAGTGTAAACCCAGGTTTTGGTGGCCAAAAGTTCATTCCAATGACTTTAGAAAAATTACGTGAAGCGCGTAAAATTATTGATGCAAGTGGCCGTGATATCCGTTTAGAAGTAGACGGTGGTGTTGGTCCTGCAAATATCCGTGAAATTGCAGAAGCTGGTGCAGATATGTTCGTTGCTGGTTCGGCAATTTTTGGTCAACCAGATTATAAAGTTGTGATTGATCAAATGCGTGCAGAGCTTGCAAAAGTCGGTAGTGTAGACGCTTAAAAAAAGAATATTAAGCTGAGAGTAAACTTGTGGATAACTTTGTTTATAACTGTATGGATAACTGTGTTGATAACCATATGGATAAGATGTTGGTAAAATAAACAAAATGAGATCAACCGTTTATTCTCTAAGCAAAACGTATGAAAAAAGAACGCTTTGGCGTTCTTTTTCTATTCTATCGGGATATTTTTGGATCTGTTTTTTTATTAAGCTTTGCTAAAAAATAACCTGTGCAAAAAACGAGAAGACTTGTGTAAAACTTTTTAAAATATATTGAATAGAAAACTGTAAAAGTGTCATGAAAAATAAAGCTAAATTTGATTTAATAAGATTTTAGTAAGAGACCTAGATCATTAATGACAGTAAAAATTTTAGCGGTAGATATGGATGGGACTTTTCTTAATTCTAAGAAGCAGTACAACAAAGCACGTTTTTTAAAACAGTATGAACAACTAAAACAAAATAATATCCGTTTTGTAGTTGCTAGTGGCAACCAGCTTGCAAAGCTTGTTACGTATTTTCCAGAAATTAATCATGAGATTGCTTTTATTGCCGAAAATGGTGCTCATGTTGTAGATGCGGGGCAAGAGTTAGCTTTTGCTCATTTAAGCAAAGAGCAATTCATTGAGATTTTAAATGCGATTGACCCAGTGTATACCTCTAAAATGGTGATCTGCGGAAAACAGAGTGCTTATGTGCATAGCAGTATGAACGGGGAAGATTATGCTAAAGTCGCTCGCTATTTTGAAAAGCTGACGGTTATAGATGACTTTTATGCACTAGATGACTTGGTGTGTAAAATTACTTTTACTGCGCAGGAAAATGAAAGTTTTACAATTTTTGAGCATTTTCAGAAGCAAAGTTTTGTAAAAGATAAGGTTTTGGTACCAGTCTCAAGTGGCTTTAATTTTATCGATTTGATTCTTCCGGACCAGCACAAAGCACATGGTTTGAAGCTATTATTGCAAAAATGGCAGGTGCACCCCGATCAAGTCGTTGCGATTGGTGATAACAATAATGATATCCAGATGATTAAAGCAGCAGGTTATGGGTTTGCAGTCGAAAATGCAGTTGAAGCCTTAAAAGCCGTTGCTCCTTACACAACTGCAAATAATGAGCAAGAAGGTGCATTACAGGTAATTGATTTGGTTCTTCAGCATCAACCTCCATTTGCTTAATGACCTCAATAACAATCATCTAAGATGGAAAATTGTATCTAATTTAAAACTTGGTTATGCTAAACAACTAAGATAAGTAGATTGCTCAAGGCAATAAATGATGACACTGCAACACTTACGCAAGTATGCTTGGTTTGTGTTCCTGATGACTTTAGTTATTGGGTGGAGTGGTGTGTCTATTGCTCAGACACCTATGCAGCATGATCTTCATACTATGCCGTGTCATAGTGAGCAAATGAAACATCACTCTATGCATATTCAAGCTGATGAGCAGACAACGTGTCATCAATCTATGGCTCAGGTTTCTCACCAACATGGTGAACACTGCCAAGACTGTAATCCGGTCCATTGTCAGATGGTAAATCTGGCTTTACAGCAAGCTGTACCAGATATTGAATCATCATTTATTCCTATTCCATCTCAATTTAGTAGTATTTATCAGGCACAGCATTTAGCCGGATACTGGCAAGAAATCTTACGTCCACCAAAAGCTTAATCCTTTCTTACTTATTTTTTTAGTTAAAAGGATTAAAGCAATGTCTCATAAAACGATTAGCAGCCTCGTCGCTGTATTTGGTCTATTGGTTTCACCATGGACTCTTGCGGCAATTAAGGAATATCACCTTAATATTAATGAACAACAGGTCAATGTTACGGGCAAACCCCTTAAACGAATTACCGTAAATGGAAAATTTACAGCACCACTCCTTGAGTTTGAAGAGGGGGATGAGGCTGTTATTCACGTCCATAACCAATTAAAGAATCAAGATACCTCTTTACACTGGCATGGGTTATTACTGCCAGGATTAATGGATGGTGTGCCGGGTTTTAATAATTTTAAAGGAATCGCGCCAAACGGAGACTTTGTTTACCGTTTTAAGGTGAAACAAAATGGCACATATTGGTATCACGCCCATAGTAAAGGCCAAGAGCAAGACGGTTTATATGGGCCGCTTGTGATTTATCCAAAAGGCAAAATACCAGTTGCGGCGCATGAAAAAACTGATCGTGATTATGTAGTGATGCTTTCAGATTTCCATGATTCTTCTAGCGATAGCATTATGAAGAATTTGAAGAAATCTGCTGAGTATTATCAAAACCGCCGTGAAACTGTATCGGATGTATGGAAGCAAGTTAAAGCACAGGGCTTCAAAGCAACTTGGCAAGATCGTTCAATGTGGAATCAGATGCGGATGTTAAAAACCGATATGTCTGATGTGACGGGCTATACCTTCTTAGTCAACGGCAAGACTCCTCAGCAAAACTGGACAGGTAACTTTAAAGCTGGTGATAAGGTTCGATTGAGATTTATTAATGCATCAGCAATGTCATTTTTTGATGTCAGAATTCCAAATTTGAAAATGACAGTTGTAAGTGCAGATGGGCAGCCAGTCAAACCTGTTGCAATTGACGAGTTTCGTATTGGTACAGCTGAAACCTACGATGTCATTGTGGAACCTAAACAGCCAAATTATCAGATTGAAGCAGAGTCTATTGACCGTAGTGGTTTTGCTATCGGTACTTTGCACAATGAAAATACGCAGGCTGTGGGGCCAGTCCAAATGCCAATACCACGCCCACGTGCTTTATTGACCATGGATGATATGGGCATGAGTCATGGTGGTGGAAGTAATGAACATGCTGGCCATCAAATGAACATGCAACATGACATGTCGGCCATGCCTGAAATGAAAAAAGAGACGAGTCAGGCTAATCATGATTACACAATGATGAATATGGATCATGACATGAAAAATATGTCATCTGGCGAACATGATCATTCCATGATGCACATGAAGCATGATATGGAGGGAATGTCAGCTAGCGAGCATGGCCACGCTATGATGAATATGAATCATGAGATGCCTGCTCAATCTGAGAATAAGCCTAAAAAGGATGAACCAGTTTATGGCTGGGCAAATGCTTCAACGCCAGCGGGTATGAAAGCACTGCAATATAGCGATTTGCAATCTTTAACACCTCAGCCAGATACCCGTGCGCCCGAACGAGAATTAGTCATTCGTTTAGGCGGCAACATGGAACGTTATATCTGGACCATTAATGGCAAGAAATTTAGTGACACGACACCTTTACAAGTTAAGTATGGTGAACGCATACGCTTGAAGTTTGTGAATGACAGTATGATGGCTCATCCAATGCATTTACATGGCATGTTTATGCAATTGGAAAATGGTCAACAAGCTAAAAATTTACCAAATAAACATACCATTATTGTTCCACCCGGAAAGACCGTTACTGCGTTATTGACAGCCGATGCCTTGGGAGAATGGGCGATTCATTGCCATCTGCTCTATCACATGAGTGCTGGAATGATGAATAAATTAATTGTTGCTCAAGTCAACGATGGGCAACAGCCCGCTCAGTCCCAGCCAACTGTTCAATCTGAAAATGAGAAAGGAGCTAGTCATGCGCATCACTAAGTTATTTTCTCAAATGATATGTTGCGGTGCTTTCTCGGGTATATCTGTATTTGCTTTTGCTCAAGAACCTCTAACACACGATCATTTACGCGAACATGGTGGACAGGTTTATCAAGCAACAAAGATTGATACTGGCTGGACTCAAAATGAAGAGGGTGAAAGCAGTTTTTCTTCTGAATTGGAAAGCTGGGTGGGAACGGATGAAAATAAATTGTTCATTAAAGCCCACGTTGAAAAAGCAGAGTCAGAAGATGCCAATTATGGCGGTTCATTACTTTATAGCCGCAATGTAGCTGACTATTGGGATGTACAGGCCGGGGTAAACTATGAACGTTTACAACGGGAAGACGAAAAGGAAGATCGCTGGGCTGGTGTAGTGGGCTTACATGGCATGGCGCCTTACTTTTTTGAAACCGATGCTTATCTTTATGTAGGTGAAGATCAGTTATGGAAGTTAAGCCTAGAGACAGAAAGAGATTTGCTTTTTACTCAAAAGTTGATTGGTCAGCCCTATTTAAAAGCAGATGTTGTTTTACAAGATGAATCTCGGTATGCCAGTAAAACAGGCCTGTCAAGTTTACAAGCTGGCTTTCAAACCCGTTATGAAATCAATAAAAAGGTAATGCCATTTGTTGATTTCGGTTATGGTTATGAAAAAGGTTTAAAACAAACCGCTTGGCAAACTGGAACCGACTCAGAACATGGTTGGTATTATGGAGCTGGGTTAACACTAAAATTCTAATTGCCGAACAAAAAGTAAGCTTAATGACATGCCATTGGTTTATACTGATGGCATTGTTTTTTGTGTCAGTTATGGTGCAAAGATGGCTTTAGAAAAACAAGAGAATCAAATAAATGTAAATAAAAGCTGTTCTGGCTGTGGGTGCTCAAATGTAGCAGCTCAGGACTTTTCTGTGGCAAGTGAACCTAGGGTAAATAAAACCCAATGGGTGAGTTATTATCATATCCCCCGTATGGATTGTGCAGCCGAAGAACAAATGGTACGAATGGCTTTAGCTTCTTATGCTGAACATATTCAAGAACTTTATTTTGATTTGCCCGCCCGCCATTTAGCGGTGTATCACAGTACTCAAGACGAAAAGATTACGCAGTGCCTGCAACGTCTAGGTTTAGGAGCCGAATTACAACAAACCCAACCACATTATGAGCCTGTTGAAAAACCCAAAAAGGTTCGACCAAGTTCCTCAACTAATGCAGCACAAAAACAGGTTCTACAATGGCTGTTACTGATTAATGGGGTCATGTTTGTCATTGAGTTAATGGCAGGCATTATTGCCTCTTCCACAGGGTTAATTGCTGACTCGCTCGATATGTTTGCCGATGCTGCAATTTATGGTATTGCATTATTTGTGGTGGGTAAAAACCTTGACGCTCAATTAAAGGCTGCACATCTTTCCGGATGGTTTCAGTTTGGTTTAGCCATAATCGTTTTAATTGATGTGCTGCGCCGTTTTATATATGGCAGTGAACCAGTTTCAATTTTAATGATTTTAATTGGGGGATTAGCGCTTGCGGCCAACATTAGTTGTCTTTACTTAATGAGTGACCATAAGGAGAGCGGGGCACATATGAAGGCGAGTTATATATTTTCTGCAAATGATGTCTTCGTCAACTTAGGTGTCATTATTGCGGGAATACTGGTTGCAATCACAGGCTCTCGTTATCCTGATTTAATTATTGGATTGATTATTGTTTTGTTCGTTTTAAATGGTGCACGAAAAATTTTACAGTTAAAAAATGAATAATATTTTCTGATAGAGGCAAGCTTGAGTTCGGGTTTGCCTTCATTTTTTATTTTAAAGTAAACTGAGTCTTCACATAAAGGAGGAACGACCTCCCCCATAATGGGTAATCATGTCGGGACGACCTGACGCTATAAAAATTAGTGAATGTTATGGCTTGGGCTATTTTAATTTTAGCAGGTGTATTTGAAGTGATTTGGGCATATTCTATGAAAATGTCTGAAGGTTTTACACGCTTAACACCTAGTATTATTACCGTAGTTTTTATGATTTTGAGTGTAGTTCTACTTTCAATTTCAATGAAAACTTTACCCCTTGGTACTGCTTATACGGTTTGGACAGGCATTGGTGCAATTGGATCATTTTTAGTTGGTATTTTCTTTCTTCATGAGCCTATTGGTGCGATGAGAATGATTGCTGCTGTACTGATTGTATCAGGACTGGTTCTAATGAAAATTTCGTCTCCATCCTAAGAGGATCAAGTATGTTGCTGTCTTATAAGTATATCAATTCGCCTGTTGGGCAATTAAAGCTGGTTGCGAATGAAAATGCTTTGGTGGCAGTACTTTGGGACAATGAAAATCCAAAACGTGTTCGACTGGCAGAGCTGGTCGAACAACTTGAGCATCCAGTTTTATTAAAGACCGAACAACAATTACAAGAATATTTTGAAGGCAAACGCCGTGAGTTTACATTACCACTAGATTTTGAAGGGACTGCATTTCAAAAACAGGTCTGGACGGCATTACTGACGATTCCGTATGGTGAAACAAGAAGTTATAAAGATATTGCTGTTCAGATCGGAAATGAAAAAGCAGTGCGAGCAGTGGGTGCTGCAAATGGCAAAAATCCGATTTCAATTATTGCACCTTGTCACCGAGTAATTGGTGCGGGCGGAGCTTTGGTTGGTTTTGCCGGTGGTCTTGATAAGAAAGATATTTTATTAAGATTAGAGCAAAAATAAGCTATTTTTAGCGCTCGATTTTTTTAGGCTTTTCTAATAAGCTGTCAATTCTGATATTTCATATAAAGCGTGTTTTATAACCTCGCTATTTTCTGAAATATTAATCTTTTCATAACAAACTCTGGATGTTCTAAAAATGGCTGTCGGTGACGTAACAATGCCACAAATGCATGTGGTAAAAGGTGTAAAAATTGGCTCAACAGAAGCATATGTACGTTACCCAAACCGACGAGATCTAGTCATTTTTGAATTTGCAGAAGGTTCAAATGTTGCAGGTGTATTTACGCAAAATGCATTCTGTGCGGCACCTGTTCATGTATCTAAAGCTCATCTTGCCGAAGGCAATCCGCGCTATTTAGTGATTAATACAGGTAATGCCAATGCTGGTACTGGTCCTACAGGTTTGAAAAATGCTCAGGATACTTGTGCAAAGTTAGCGGAGCTTGCTGGCGTTAACAGTTTCGAAGTACTTCCATTTTCAACAGGCGTGATTGGTGAGCAGCTTCCGATGGAACGTTTACTCGCTGGCTTACAACCTGCATTAAATAGCGTACAAGACGCTGCATGGAGTGATGCGGCATCTGGCATTATGACAACAGACACAGTGCCAAAAGGCGCATCTGAACAATTTGAGCTTGATGGTATGACTTATACCATGACCGGTATTAGTAAAGGCGCTGGGATGATCCGTCCAAACATGGCAACTATGCTGAGCTTTGTAGCAACAGATGCGCCTATTCGCCGTGATTTAGTACAAAAGCTATTAAAGACTACAGTTGAGCATTCATTTAACCGTATTACCATTGATGGTGATACCTCAACAAATGACTCTTGTATTTTTGTGGCAACTGGTCAGGCTGGTGGTGCTGAAATTACATCGGAAAGCGATGTACGCTACGCTAAAGTGTTAGAAGTACTTGCTCGTGTAATGAACCGTTTAGCACAGTTAATTGTCCGTGATGGAGAAGGTGCAACCAAGTTTATTACTGTTGCTGTTGAAGGTGGTGCAAATACTCAAGAATGTTGTGACATTGCTTATAGTATTGCGCATTCACCACTTGTTAAAACTGCACTTTTTGCATCTGATCCGAACTGGGGACGTATTTTAGCTGCAATCGGCTATGCTGGAGTGAAAGACTTAGACGTGTCTAAAATTCAGGTATGGTTAGACGACGTGCAAATCTGTAAAGATGGTGGCGCAGCCGAGGACTATACCGAAGAAGCAGGTGCTCGTGTAATGGCACAAACCGAAATTACCATTCGTGTTGACTTAGGCCGCGGACAAGCCAAAGACACGGTATATACGTGTGACTTATCTTACGACTATGTCAAGATTAATGCAGATTACCGTTCGTAAATATTCAGTTATAATCAAGCCTCGACAAAGAGGCTTTTTTATTAGCCCCATCTTTTGATATTAAATGATTGAATTTAGTAAATCGTTTAAGCAGTAACGTTATATGCGAGCAGGTATGCCAGCATGAAGGATAGAGAAGACGTTTTATGAGTGATGCGACTTTAATTGCCAACGATGCAAAAAACATTGTACAAGCGCATTTAGACCGTTTAGGTGAACCAAAAGACAACCGCCTAAGTGAAGAAGCAAAACAACAAAAGTTTGCACAGATCGAAGCAGAGCTCAAAAAACGTGATGCTGTCCTTGTTGCTCACTACTATTGCGATCCAGATGTACAAGAACTTGCCGAAAAAACAGGTGGATGCGTTTCTGACTCTTTAGAAATGGCCCGTTTTGGACGAGATCATGCAGCCTCTACACTGGTTGTGGCTGGCGTTAAGTTTATGGGTGAAACAGCAAAAATTCTGTCTCCTGAAAAAACAATTCTTATGCCGACACTTGAGGCAACCTGTTCACTTGACTTAGGTTGTCCAGTCGATGAGTTCACGGCATTTTGTGATCAGCACCCTGACCACACTGTAGTAGTTTATGCCAATACATCGGCTGCTGTTAAAGCTCGTGCGGATTGGGTGGTGACTTCAAGCTGTGCAGTTGAAATTGTTGAGCATCTAGATAGCTTAGGTGAAAAAATTATTTGGGCACCAGATCAGCACTTAGGCCGTTATATTCAAAAGAAAACCGGCGCTGATATGTTGCTTTGGGATGGCGCATGTATTGTGCATGAAGAATTCCGTGCACGTGGCATTGCTAACATGAAAGCACTGTACCCAGATGCGGCTGTATTGGTCCATCCTGAGTCACCAGAGTCGGTGGTAGAAATTGCCGATGCGGTAGGTAGTACTTCTCAATTGATTAAAGCTGCGCAGACTTTGCCAAATGAAAGACTCATTGTGGCAACGGACCGTGGCATTTTCTACAAAATGCAGCAAGCAGTACCAGATAAGATTTTGGTTGAAGCCCCAACAGCGGGTGAGGGCGCAACTTGTCGTTCATGTGCACACTGTCCGTGGATGGCCATGAATGAACTTGATGGAATTTTAGAAGTTTTACAAAAAGGTGATCAGGAAATACACGTTGACCTAGCACTTGCTGAACGTGCCAAAATGCCTTTAGATCGAATGTTAGCCTTTAGTGCATCATTAAAACGTTAAAAAGCCTCAAAATGCTTGTTAAATATACATTTGATAAGGATTTTTAACTTTTTTTGACAATAGGTGTTGACGTCTGAGGGCGTCGCGCCTAGAATGCACACCGTACCGCACGATGTGCGATACAGCAAAAGCTGAGATAGATCGGAGCATAGCACAGCCTGGTAGTGCACCTGGTTTGGGACCAGGGGGTCGTAGGTTCGAATCCTACTGCTCCGACCACTTAAAAGAATATTTTAAGATCGGCGAAGTATCGCATGATAAGCATCATCGGTTAAGCGCCTGTAGCTCAGTTGGATAGAGCATCCGCCTTCTAAGCGGATGGTCACAGGTTCGAATCCTGTCAGGCGCGCCATTTGGTAGCTTGGTACGTAGAACTTATTTGATGGTGGATGTAGCTCAGTTGGTAGAGCCCTGGATTGTGATTCCAGTTGTCGCGGGTTCGAATCCCGTCATTCACCCCAATTTCGGAGCATAGCACAGCCTGGTAGTGCACCTGGTTTGGGACCAGGGGGTCGTAGGTTCGAATCCTACTGCTCCGACCATATTTAAAAGCGTTCAAGCTTTCTAAAATATCCCATATATTAAAATCATTTCTTCTTATCTTATGGATAGAAGGAATTTTTTTGTTTTCTATAATAAAATTTTAATTCCAAATTGCTCCAATATCTGAACTTATTTATATAAGCTCTGTTCTCTGTTCTCTGTTCTCTGTTCTCTGTTCTCTGTTCTCTGT
>NZ_POYH01000033.1:0-10998 GCF_002899995.1 Acinetobacter sp. AKBS16
AAACCAGCAAGTAGTGCTGACATACGGCCCACGTTACGGTTGTCTTCACCCGCTTGGTTGGCACAGCCATAGATCACATCATCGACCTGTTCCCAATCTACACTTGGGTTACGCTGCATGAGAGCCTTAATCGGCACAGCGCCAAGGTCATCGGCACGGACGGGTGCAAGGCCACCGGCATAACGGCCGAATGGAGTACGGATGGCATCGATGATATAAGCGTTTTTCATTCTAACTTTTGTCCTTTACTTCAGGCCTTTTTAGCCATTCTCCGTAGGTATTTCACGGTGGCGACATGGATGTCGCCGTGTTGCTCAGCACAACAAGGAAGTTGTGTCTGAGTAACAAAGATTTTTGGTTACTTTTTTAAAAAAGTGACACGAATTAGCTGGTGGTATTTGGCTTAAATAGATAAGACTCCGTTGAGATGCTTTATAAATTTTCATATCAACGAATACCATCACGGCTGTAATTTACTGTGATATCCGTAAGCTTGTTGTATAAGCGATACCTTACTTTTGAAAGGTCAAAAGTAACAAAAACCTTTGTTGAACACAGGAGGCTTCCTTGCCTCCCTGTCCAACGGGCGACATCCATGTCGCCTGTCACGATAGTGAATGCTGTGTAATAGGTGTTTGTTGTGTAAACCTTACCCTTGAGTCGCATCAATCAAAGTTGCACCCGTTAAAGCCTGTAACTCATCAAAACTAAGGCCTTCCACCTTTTCAATCACCTTTAAACCAGCTTTGGTCACATCAATCACACACAGGTCAGTGTAAATACGATCCACACAGTGCTTACCCGTTACCGGATAAGTCAGCTCAGCCACAATCTTCGGCTCACCTTGTTTGGTGACGTGGTCCGTAGTGATAAATACTTTCTTGGCACCAACTGCCAAATCCATTGCACCACCAACAGCAGGAATCGCATCCGGTGCACCTGTGTGCCAGTTGGCCAAGTCACCATTGGCTGCCACCTGAAATGCCCCAAGCACCGCAATATCAAGGTGACCACCACGCATCATGGCAAAGGAGTCTCCATGGTGGAAAAAGCTGCCGCCTTCAAGCATGGTCACGAACTCTTTACCCGCATTAATCAGTTCAGGGTCTTCTTCACCTGCCGCTGGTGGTGGGCCAAAAGCCAACAGACCATTTTCAGAATGTAGAAAGACATCTTTATCAGCAGGTAAGTAGCTGGCAATCTTGGTCGGTAAACCAATACCCAAGTTCACATAGGCGCCATCGGGAATATCTTGTGCCACACGCGCAATCTGGTCACGGCTGAGTTTCTGGTAGCTCATGTTATTTCTCCTTATTGCTTACTGTGCGGGCTGTACTTGTACAACATGTTGTACAAAGATACCTGGGGTAATGATGTGTTCCGGGTCTAATCCACCCAGCTCAACCACTTCAGAAACTTGAGCAATGGTGACATCAGCAGCCATGGCCATGATCGGACCAAAGTTACGTGCAGATTTACGGTAAACCAGATTGCCCCAGCGGTCGCCCTTATAGGCTTTAATCAGGGCAAAGTCAGCCTTGATCGGATACTCAAGCACATAGTCTTTACCATTAATATGACGGGTTTCTTTACCTTCGGCCAAAAGTGTTCCAAAGCCCGTTGGGGTAAACACCGCCCCAAGGCCCATACCTGCTGCCTGAATACGGCACGCCAGATTGCCTTGCGGTACGACTTCAAGCTCGATCTTTCCGGCACGATAAAGTTCATCAAACACATAAGAGTCAGACTGACGTGGAAAAGAACAGATCACTTTTTTAACTGAACCAGCTTTAAGCAGTTTCGCCAGACCATAATCACCATTACCGGCATTGTTGCTGACAATGGTCAGGTCTTTAACGCCAAGTTCAATCAGACCGTCAATGAGTTCAGCGGGTTGTCCTGCGGTACCAAAACCACCAATCAGAATGGTTGCACCATCTTTAATCTGCGATAAAACCTCGCTTAGTGAGGACTTACTTTTGTCAATCATGTGAGAAACCTTAGAGCATGAGGTAACGTGATGTATTACTACCGCTAAAAATTTATTGAAATTCTTAATGGTAGTAATAAATGGAGTAAATTTTGTGAGTCAAAAGCGAACTTTTAACTCACATACACTTTCAATTAAGCACTAGCGCGACGGCGTTCAACTTCAGTTGAAGGGGCAGCAGCGGCTTCTTTAACCAGTTCAATGTTAAATGTGATGTGTTTGAAAGCGTGATCTAAACCACGGCGTTGAATTTCAGCAGGATCTGTGACATCTACTGCTGTTGCTACTAAACCGTCACGAGTAGCGAAGGCAAAGTCATCCCATAAATACTCATCACCCTCAATGTTGAATTGAGTAGTCAGCTTGCGGTAACCCGGTGCAGAAACGAAGTAGTGAACGTGAGATGGACGGTTACCATGACGGCCTAACTTGTTAAGAAGAGCCTGTGTTGTACCTTCAGGAGGGCATCCATAACCAACTGGCATAGTGGTTAACGCTACATATTTACCATCTGCATCGGTGAAAATGGTACGGCGTAAGTTAAAGTCAGATTGTGACTTATCAAAGAATGAATAGTTACCTAAACTGTTGGCATGCCATACTTCAACTTTGGCATTTTCAATAATATTGCCATCAGTGTCGGTTACCGTACCTTCAATAATTAAGGTATCGATTTTGCCAGTCTCGGTTCCGTCATCCATACGTGCAAAGCCAACTGATTCAGGTGCGCCAGCAACATAAAGTGGACCTTCGATAGTACGAGGTGTACCGCCTGTAATACCAGCTTTGGCATCTGCTTCATCTGCACGTAAGTCAAGGTAATGTTCAAGACCTAAGCCTGCTGCCAAAAGACCAAGTTCATTTGCTTGACCTGCATCGGTAAAATATTCCAAACCTTTCCAAACTTCAGAAGGTTGGATGTCTAAATCTTCGATGGCTTGAAATAAATCCCCAAGAAGGCGCACTACAATTTGTTGAACACGTGCATCAACTTCGCCTTTTGCAGTGTCGACATTCATTTGTTTTACAAGCGCATCAATTTGTTGACGGTTCATACTAAAACTCCTTAAGTATGCAATACGGTTTTGGGTGGCAGCGCTGCGGGCATTTTGTTTTGCTAGCGAATAATTGCCGCCACGTTCCTTGTTACCTTCTGAATAATCTGCTTGGTTTTTAAATGGACTTCAGAGATCGCATTTAAAAAATTCTTTCTATTTACGAATCATCATCACGGACAGAAGATGGATGACGGTTAAGTGCCATCACTTCAATGTTCATATATGGATAGAGAGGTAAACCTTGTAAAATGTTGTGCAATTCTTCATTGCTCTCTACATCAAAAATACTGATGTTCGAGTACTGACCTGTAATTCGCCAGATATGACACCATTTACCTTGGCGTTGTAAGTCTTGCGAATAAGCCTTTTCAACGGCCTTAATTTCATTTGCTTTGTCGGCTGGCATATCAAGTGGAATATGCACATCCATACGTACATGAAATAACATGGGAAACTCCTTATCCTGTTGCCTTAACGACGTAATTTCTCAATCTTATCTTCATCAATTTCAATGCCTAGGCCCGGAGCTGTCGGCAAATGCAATTCAAAGTTTTCGTAACGTAGCGGCTCTTTTAAAATTTCTTCGGTAAGTAATAACGGACCAAATAATTCTGTGCCGAACGCTAACGTTTCAAAAGTTGCAAATACATGGGCCGATGCAATACTTCCTACAGGACCTTCAAGCATAGTGCCGCCATATAGGTCGATACCAGCCAAACCAGCAATTTTGCCAACTTCACATGCTTCGATCAGGCCACCAGATTGTTCAATTTTTACGGCAAATACATCTGCACCGTGATTTTTTGCAATACGGTACGCGCTGTCAGGTCCAGTTAAAGCCTCATCAGCCATAATGGCTACATCAAAACGTTGGGTGAGGCGAGCAAGTGCTTCGGTATTTTGAATGGCACATGGCTGTTCGATTAAATCGATTCCACCATCTTGGAGCTGTTGAATACCATGAATACACTCAAGTTCTGACCATGCACGGTTTACATCTACACGTACACTAACATCAGCCCCTAATGCTTTTTTAATAGCAATCACATGGTCAACATCTTGCTGTAAAGGACGCGCACCAATTTTAAGTTTGAACGTATTGTGGCGCTTTAGCTCAATCATTTTGCGAGCTTCAGCAATATCTTTTTCCGTGTCACCAGACGCAAGCGTCCAAAGCACAGGTAAACTATTACGCAGACGGCCGCCTAAAACTTCGCTTAATGGCACACCTAAACGTTTGGCCTGAATATCAAGTAGGGCAGTCTGAATGGCACACTTAGCAAAGCGGTTACCATTAATATTTTTACGAATCAGTTTTAGTGTTTGTGCAACATTTAAATCTTTAACTGATGTCAGTAATGGTGCAAAGTAGGTATCAATATTGGCTTTGACACTCTCAGGACTTTCTTCACCATAGTTCAGCCCACCAATGGTGGTGGCTTCACCCCAACCGACAATACCATCCGTGGTCGTAATTTTAACGAGTACCAAAGTCTGGGTACGCATAGTAGTCACAGACAACTGGTGAGGACGGATAGTTGGAATATCCACAAGTATGGTTTCTATGGTTCTATACATGAAGTTTCAACTATTACGAACTTGTTTGTATACCATAGAAGAATGTAATAGCCTAAAATAGATATAGAACGGTATTTTAAGATACTAAAAAGGTATATTAATGGAATTAAGACATCTACGTTATTTTGTTACCGTTGTTGAAGAACAAAGTCTGACTAAAGCCGCAGAAAAGCTTTTTATTGCTCAGCCACCTTTAACACGCCAAATCAAAAAACTAGAAGAAGAATTAGGGATCGATTTATTCGAAAAAGGCTCTCGTCCATTAAAAGTAACAGAAGCAGGGCTGTTTTTTTACCAGCATGCGGTGCAAATTTTGACGCACACCGCTCAAGCTGCTTCGATGGCTAAAAAAATGAAGCTGGTCGAGAATGTTGTTAAAGTTGGTTATGTGAGTTCGCTTCTTTATGGGCGATTACCACAAGTCATTTATCTATTTAGGCAAAAAAATCCTGACATTCATGTCGAGCTTATTGAATGTGGTACACGAGATCAGGTCGAAGCTTTAAAGTTAGGAAAAATTGATTTAGGTTTTGGTCGATTACCAATTAGTGATCCAGCCATTAAGCGACTTTTACTCAGAAAAGAAAAATTAAAACTCGCAATCCATAAAAAACACCCATTAAGTGATTTCCAAGAGTCAGGAATTTATTTATCTCAAATTATCAATGAGACAATTTTTTCTTATCCAACCACACCTAAACCAAATTTTTCGACCACTATTCAAGCTTTATTTACCAAATTAGGTCTTGTTCCGGCCAAGCTGACTGAAGTACGAGAAATTCATATGGCACTTGGCTTAGTGGCATCCGGAGAGGGTATTTGTATTATTCCGGAAAGCGCCTGTGATATTGGTATGAAGAATCTAACTTATTTAAATATCTTAGATTTAGAAGCCTATAGTCCCATCTCTCTATCCATGCGCAACATGGATCAAAGTTCCTATATTCCTAAAATCTTAGATTGTATTGAAGAGATCTATAGCGAAGAAGAAGTATCCAGAAATTTGAATTTATAAATTTTTAATACGCTTTAAATTGAATTATCATGTTATTTTAAAACTTTAAACCTATAGGTAATATGTAAAAGGAATTATTAAATGAGAAAAATTTTAGGTGTAGCTTCTCTCATTATGTCTACAGGTGTTGTACATGCTGAACAATTAAATGAACAAGAACAAATTTCTCCGTATAGTGCGAATGTGACTTTTGCAAGTCAATATATTTCACGTGGTTTTCAACAAACTTGGGGTAAGCCTGCATTACAAATTGGTCTAGATTATGCAAATCCGAATGGGCTATTTGTGGGTACTTGGGCATCAAATGTAAGTTCTAACTATCTCCGCGATGCTTCAGTTGAATGGGACTTTTATGCAGGTTATTTAAAAACCATCGATAAATTCTCAATTGGAATGTCTGTTTTTTATTATTATTACCCAGGTGCAAAAAGTACGCCTGAAACGGGGAGTACCAGCTACAACTATGGTGAAATTGTGCCCCAAATTGGTTATGGGCCTTTAAGTCTCAAATATTTTATTACCTATACCCCAGATTACGCAGGCTATAACTCAAATACGATGGGTGGACCTGAAGGTAAACGTTCACGAGGAACAACTTATTTAGATTTAAACTTTACACAGCCGATCAATGAAAGTTGGACTTTTGGTGCCCACTATGGCTATGAAAGAATTAAAAATTTCTCGGAAGCTAACTTTCAGGATATGAAAGTCGAACTTATTAAAGATTTAGGTGATGGCTGGACTACAGGGTTAGCTTATACCAAAGCGTGGGACAAAGACGGATACTATAGAAATTATAGTAATGGTGAGCCGGGTGCACCAATTTCAAATCCGATTGATTCGACCTTTACAGTATCTGTAAAAAAGGTGTTCTAATTTATAAATAAAAAGCCTGATCACTTTAATTTGGAGTCAGCAGGCTTTTTCTAATACATAGAGAAAATTATTTTTTAATTAAATCATAAGCCATTTTAGTATCGTCTAGCTGAACCAGTGAAGCATGACGAGCAGAGAGCGGATCTTTATTTTCAATTGCTGTTAAAATCGCTTTATGTCTTGGTAATGAATGACCTTGTAAATTTGGGCGTAGACTGGTGACTTGAATCGATTGCTGCAAAGGTAAAACCAGCATTTTTGACATATAAGCCAATAAGTCATTATGCGTTGCTTTGGCAATTGCTAAGTGAAACTGGATATCTGGCTCTATAAATTCTTCAACTGTTGTTGCCTTTTCCATTCCTTCATAGGCTTGCTTAATACGCTCAATATCTTCTTCATTTGCTGTACTTGCCGCAATATAGGCTAACTCCGGTTCTAAAACGCGTCGTACGGTAGAAAGTGTTTTAAAAAACTCGTGCTCAGGCGTCGTTTGAATTAGCCAAAACAATACATCCGGATCGAGTAAATGCCATTCTTCTTTAGGTCGAACTACTGTTCCGATTTTGGGCCTTGAATAAGTTAAGCCTTTCGCATTTAAAACGCGTATTGCTTCGCGAAAGACCGGGCGGCTGACTTTATATTCCTCACATAAATCAACTTCACTTGGGAGTTTTTCATTTTCTGAAATTTCTCCAGAAACAATTTTTAATCCCAATTGTTGAACGATTAATGCATGTTGGCTTTTGCTTGGAATAGGATTTTTATAGTCAGCTTTACTCATATTTCACTATTACGACATGTTGAATATCCTATGGTATAGATGACCTTGTGTTTTAACAAGATCATCTTTTTCAAGAATAAATATTAATGGGAATGACGTGGAACTTCTGAGCCACGGCAACCGACCAAGAAATCAAAATCACAACCCTCATCGGCTTGTAAAACATGTTCTACATAGAGCTTACGGTAACCGCCAATAAAACTTGGGGGAGCTGGTGGTGCTAAATTTTCAAGACGTTGCTTAAGTTCTTCATCACTCACTTCTAGGTGAAGTTTTCCAGCATAGGCATCAAGTTCAATGAAGTCACCATTTTGAACTACGGCCAAAGGCCCACCTGCCATAGCTTCAGGGGCAACATGTAAAACGACCGTACCATACGCTGTTCCACTCATTCGTGCATCGGAAATACGAACCATGTCGGTAATACCTTTGGCTAAAATTTTTGGCGGTAGTCCCATATTTCCAACCTCGGCCATGCCGGGATAACCTTTAGGGCCGGCATTTTTCATCACAAGAATACAAGTTTCATCGACATCTAGATCTGGGTCGTTAATACGGGATTTATAATCATCGAAGTTTTCAAATACGACTGCACGACCACGGTGTTTCATCAACTCCGGTGTGGCAGCAGATGGTTTAAGCACCGCACCTTTAGGCGCTAAATTTCCGCGCAAAATACACATACCGCCATCTTGTCGAATTGGATTATCTATTTTCCGAATCACTTCATCATTATAAATAGGTGACTGTTGGCAGTTTTCCCAAATGGTTTGACCGTTTACGGTTAAAGCTTGAGGATGTGGTAAGAGATTGGCTTCACCCATGCGACGAATCACGGCTGGCAAGCCGCCGCTATAATAGAACTCTTCCATTAAAAAACGACCCGAAGGCTGTAAGTCGACAATGGTTGGCATGCCGCGGCCAACACGGTTCCAGTCATCCAGTTGTAAATCAACCCCAATGCGTCCAGCAATTGCTTTTAAATGAATCACGGCGTTGGTTGAACCACCAATAGCTGCATTGACTTTAATCGCATTTTCAAAGGCTTCTTTGGTTAAGATTTTAGAAAGGCGTAAATCTTCATGAACCATATCAACAATGCGCATACCTGAAAGATGAGCCAACACATAACGGCGAGAATCTACCGCTGGAATGGCCGCATTGTGGGGTAAAGAAGTGCCTAGGGCTTCAGCCATACAAGCCATTGTAGAAGCCGTGCCCATGGTATTACATGTACCAGCTGAGCGTGACATACCAGATTCGGCGGATAAAAATTCATTTAAATCAATTTTGCCTGCTTTTAACTCTTCATGCATTTGCCAAACGATGGTACCTGCACCAATGTCTTTACCTTTGTGCTTACCATTCAGCATTGGTCCGCCAGTCACTACAATGGCAGGAATATCACAACTTGCAGCACCCATTAATAATGCAGGGGTGGTTTTGTCACAACCTGTCAGTAACACCACACCGTCAATAGGGTTACCACGAATCGCTTCTTCGACATCCATACTGGCTAAGTTGCGGGTAAACATGGCGGTAGGACGTAAATTCGACTCACCATTTGAAAATACAGGAAACTCAACAGGGTAGCCGCCCGCTTCTAAAATCCCTTTTTTTACGTGTTCGGCAATTTTTCGGAAATGCGCATTACATGGGGTGAGTTCAGACCACGTATTACAAATTCCAATAATGGGCTTGCCTTGAAACTCATGATCTGGAATTCCTTGGTTCTTCATCCAGCTACGATACATAAAGCCATTTTTATCCGTTGTACCAAACCAAGCAGCCGAACGAAGAACTTGTTTGTTATTCATACAAATTTCCCTATATAGTATTACTATTTGAATTAATTAATTTAAAAATACACCATAAATTTTATTTTTAAAAGGTTTGAAATTCAAATAGTATTACTATATTTTAAATTGAAAGGATAATTTACGAGCAAGATGCTCTATAAGTAAATAATAGGAAATGGAGTCGAACATGGATTTCGAAAAGGATGTAATACGGACGGTCACGTTTAAGCTGATACCTGCATTAGTCATACTATATCTGGTGGCATATATTGATCGGGCCGCTGTCGGGTTCGCTCATTTGCATATGGGTGCCGATGTAGGAATTGGTGATGCTGCCTATGGTCTAGGAGCTGGCTTATTTTTTATTGGATATTTTCTTTTTGAAGTTCCAAGTAATTTGCTTTTAGACAAATTTGGTGCTCGTAAATGGTTTACCCGCATTTTATTAACATGGGGCCTCATCACCATGGCCATGGCGCTTATTCAAGGCCCTAAAAGTTTTTATCTCTTAAGGTTTTTACTCGGTGTAGCAGAGGCGGGTTTTTTTCCTGGTGTTTTATACCTAATTACACAGTGGTATCCGGTGCGACATCGCGGAAAAATCATGGGAATGTTTGTGCTTTCACAACCGATTGCCATGATGATCGCAGGGCCTTTAGCTGGTCTATTACTTGGAATGGATGGCATTGCGAATTTGCACGGCTGGCAATGGTTGTTTGTTGCAGTTGGCTTGCCCGCGGTTTTATTGGCTTTACCTACATTTTTGTGGCTGCCCGATAACATTGATAAAGTAAAATGGTTAAGCATTGAACAAAAACAATGGCTTAAAAATGAACTCGTTAAAGATGAAGCCGAATATGACCAAACCCGACATGCCAATCCACTACATGCTTTAAAAGACAAACGCGTACTTTTATTAGCACTCTACTATTTACCGGTAACGTTAAGTATTTATGGTTTAAATCTCTGGCTTCCTACCATTATTAAGCAATTTGGCGGAGGTAGTGATATTCAAATTGGGTTCTTATCTAGCATTCCCTATATTTTTGGAATTATTGGACTTCTCATTATTCCGCGTAGTACTGACCGCCTAAACGATCGTTATGGACACTTAAGTTTTCTGTATGCACTAGGTGCTTGTGCAATGTTTTTAAGTGGTTGGCTAAATTCTCCAGTTATGCAGTTGGCAGCTTTGGCTGTAGTTGCGTTCTGTCTATTTTCATCGACTGCCGTGTTTTGGACACTACCGGGTCGTTTCTTAACGGGTGCAAGTGCAGCAGCTGGTATTGCCTTAATTAACTCTGTTGGAAATTTAGGTGGCTATGTCGGTCCATTTGGGATCGGACTGTTAAAAGAATACACGGGAAATATGGCTGCTGGTTTGTATTTCTTATCTATCGTCATGCTTTTTGGCTTGATTCTGACTTACATTGTCTATGCCAAGCTCGAACGTCAAAAAACACAAACAGTGAATATTCAAAAGCCTTTGTAAGGAATAAAACATGCAAATTATTCAATTTGAAAATCGTGCAAATCAACGTGCCGTCGCGAAAGTAGAAGGCAACATGGCATATCCGGTTAAAGATATTCAATCGGTTCGTGATTTAGCACTTTTAGCAATCCGCAATAAAGTTTCACTGGAACAACAAGTTGAGGCGTTAGGGTTTGAGTCCGAAACTTATGATTATTCATCTTTATTAGCAGACTTAAAGGTATTGCCGCCTTTAGATCATCCAGATCCAACGCATTGTTTAATTTCCGGTACAGGCTTAACCCATTTAGGTTCTGCATCTGCACGCGACAAAATGCATCAACAAAATTTAAGCGATGACAGCTCGGTAACCGACACCATGCGAATATTTCAATGGGGGCTACAAAAGGGCCGTCCAGCAGAAGGT
>NZ_POYH01000034.1:0-69490 GCF_002899995.1 Acinetobacter sp. AKBS16
AAACTTCAGTTAGGTGAGCAAAGTACACGCGGTCTAGGTGCAGGTGCTAACCCTGAAGTAGGCCAGGTAGCAGCAGAAGAAAGCCGTGAAATTATTCGTCAGCACCTTGAAGGGACTGACATGGTGTTTGTAACCGCTGGTATGGGTGGTGGTACAGGTACTGGTGCAGCTCCGGTTGTTGCCGAAGTTGCTAAAGAAATGGGGATTTTGACTGTTGGTGTTGTAACAACTCCATTTAACTTTGAAGGCCGTCGTCGTCAAAAGTCTGCTGAGCGTGGTATTGAAGCGCTGGAAGCTCATGTTGATTCATTGATTATTATTCCTAACCAACGTTTATTAAGCGTTTATGGTGATATTTCAATGAAAGATGCCTATAAAAAGGCAGATGACGTATTGTTAAACGCTGTACGCAGTATCTTTGATCTTGTAGTTAACCGTGGTCACATTAACCTTGACTTCGCGGACTTGAAAACTGCAATGAGTACTCGTGGTTACGCAATGATGGGTGCTGGTTTGGGTCGTGGTGAAGACCGTGCGCGTCAAGCAGCTGAACAAGCTATCCGTAGCCCATTGCTTGATAATGTAAATATTATTAATGCGAAAGGTGTGTTAATTAACATTACTGGTGGCGATGACATCACATTACGTGAAACAGAAATCATTACTGACGTTGTTAACCAGATTGTTGACCTCGATGAAGGTGAAATCTTCTACGGTACAGTATTTGACCCAGATGCGCGTGATGAATTACGCGTAACTGTGATTGCAACTGGTTTAACACGTAATGCAGCTGATGCAGAGCCAAGAAAGCGTAATACAGTTAGCCATACATCAACTCAATCTGCACAATCTGTAGATGAAGATGACGTTCCTGCAATTAATAAACGCCAAAATGCTGAAAATGACGTGAATAATGCGCCAAGTTCAACACCGCGTTCTTCGCCAATGAGTATTCAAGATTACTTGAAAAATCAGCAACGTAAGTAATTTAGCGTACAATCTATTGAAAGGCAGTGTATAAACACTGCCTTTTTTTATTTTTGATCAATGACTAAATATGCTAACGTATAGCGGTTTTAAAAAAGAAGTTACAAAGCATGGTGAAACAGCGTACTCTCAATCGTGTGGTAAAAGCGAGTGGAATAGGTCTTCATAGCGGTCAAAAAGTGATGATCAATTTCATTCCACATACCGTGGATGGAGGTATTGTATTTCGCCGTATCGATTTGGATCCACCTGTCGATATTCCTGCTAATGCATTGCTGATTCAAGAAGCATTTATGTGTTCAAATCTTGTCACTGGCGATATTAAAGTCGGGACAATCGAACATGTGATGAGTGCGATTGCTGGTTTAGGAATCGATAACTTAATTGTGGAAGTGTCCGCATCCGAAGTTCCAATTATGGATGGTAGTGCTGGTCCATTTATTTATTTGCTCATGCAAGGTGGCTTGCGTGAACAAGATGCTCCTAAGAAATTTATAAAAATATTAAAGCCAGTTGAGGCTTTAATTGATGATAAAAAAGCAATATTCAGCCCGCATAATGGCTTTCAGCTTAACTTTACGATTGATTTTGATCATCCTGCATTTGCCAAAGAATATCAGTCTGCAACCATCGATTTTTCTACTGAAACGTTTGTGTATGAAGTCAGTGAGGCACGAACTTTTGGTTTTATGAAAGACTTGGATTACCTCAAAGCAAATAATTTAGCTTTAGGAGCAAGTCTAGATAATGCAATTGGCGTAGATGATACGGGTGTGGTGAACGAAGAAGGTTTACGATTTGCCGATGAGTTTGTTCGTCACAAAATTTTAGATGCAGTTGGTGATTTGTATTTACTTGGTCATCAAATTATTGCCAAGTTTGATGGCTATAAATCAGGACATGCCTTAAATAATCAGCTATTACGCAATGTTCAAAGCGATCCGAGTAATTATGAAATTGTAACATTTGATGACGAGAAAGACTGTCCAATTCCATACGTGAGTGTGACATAAGTCATTGTCTTTATTTGGCTATGTTATAATGTAACATTAATAAGTGTGATTTTTATCACATATTAAGAACGATTCTAATTAAGAAATAGAAAGCTCATCATTTTTTATTGCTTGCCAAACGTAGTAAAGCTTGGCTAAGCTTAGGGTCGCTCACGAAGTCGGCAGCACTACGTAACATTTCTTGTGTTTCCGGGGGGATGGATTTAGAAGGCTCAGATGAGGTCGTTACAGGAATAGTTTTATTTCTTAAGCGAACTTGAATTCTTTGTAGGTCTTTTAATCCTTCAAGTTGAGATAATTTAGATACATATTGGCTCTGTAAATAGCTGAGTTGACTAATCATTGCCTGATTTTCACCAGTAATAATTAAAGAGCCATTTTGATAACACACGACTTGCCATTGTTCCGGTTGGGGCAATAAGGGTTGGATTATTTTCGTAAGTCTTTGCCATTGCGCGACTTGCGTTGTTAGAAACGTAAGGTTTCCTGTTTTTATGTGTTTTCCGGTTTGTTGAAAAACGTTATCGGGTTTAGACATTGATCATTCTCAAATGGTTTCTTGTCCTAATCTTAAGCGTTCATTTCAACCGATATCAAGGAAGAGATCATAAGGAACTTGAGTAAGAACAGTTTCAAGAGGTTTTTATGCACACGCGTCGTATTTTATTAGCGTTTTCACTTGCCGCTTCGGCAGCATCGGTTGCTTTTGCAGATTATCAAAATATTAACCAATCTACTGATTCAGATCGATTGGAACAGTTATCAAAAACACTATCTCAAGGCTCATATACTCATCCTGATGATTTAGATCTTCCGGCGAGTGCAAAAGTTTCAGTGACTTTACGTGAGAAAACAGTTGAACTCAACAATGATTCACTGGCAAAGAAATACGGCACAACGACAGCTAAAAACTCATTTAAAACCTCTTCTTCAAATCCTTATTCTTGGTTAGTTTCTCATCCTCTTCCTGATACAGTACGTGTTTCTTCTAACTTTGGTGGTCGTACCATGGGTGGTCGTGCAGAGCATCATGGTGGTTTAGATATGGCTGCACCAAGTGGTACGCCAATCTATGCGACTGGCCCGGGTATTGTGACTAAATCAGGCTGGGGCACAGGTTATGGCCAATATGTTGAAATTAACCATGGTAATGGTTATTTAACACGTTACGCGCATGCTTCACGCTTAATGGTTCGAGTAGGTGATCAGGTTTCTGCTGGTGACCATATTGCTAATGTTGGTTGTACAGGTCGTTGTACTGGTCCACATTTACATTACGAAGTAGTTAAAGATGGTCAACGTAAGAATCCATCAACATACTTAGCAATGTTGCCTTAATTGCATTGCCTCAAAGGTCAAGGTTATTAAATTTATGAATTTGAAATTAACTTAAACCTTTTTTAACGTAATGATTGTATAAAAAAACGCCTTTATTGGCGTTTTTTTGTTATTTTGTTTACTGCTCGGTCAATGACTATTCATTCAGAAAATAATAGGCCCCCCCCACATTCACCCGTGGCAATAACTTGAAAGGGGTAAAACGTGGTAAAAATACAAAGTAGATTAGAGAACAAGGAACAGGTGAATTATGGCGTTTTACGGTGACTCCGACGCACAAGAAACCCAAGAATGGCAAGATGCATTCGATTCAGTTTTACAACACATGGGAACTGAGCGAGCGGCATTCTTGTTGGAAAAACTTTACCAACAAGCAATTGCTAAGCATGTTCCAATTCAACGTCTCAATACACCTTACTTAAATACAATTTCTGTTGAAGAGCAACCTGCAATGCCAGGCGACCAAGATATGGAACGCCGTATTCGTGCATTGATTCGTTGGAATGCCTTAGCAATGGTACTTCGCGCGAATAAAACAGGTGATGATTTAGGTGGTCACTTAGCGAGCTTCGCATCAAGTGCAACATTATATGACGTAGGTTTTAACCATTTCTTCCGCGCTAACAGTGATAACTTTGGCGGAGATATGATTTATTACCAAGGACACTGTGCTCCTGGTATTTATGCACGTTCATTCCTTGAAGGACGTTTAACTGAAGAACAGTTAAGTAATTTCCGCCGTGAAGTTGGCGGTAACGGTTTACCAAGCTATCCACATCCATATTTAATGCCAGACTATTGGCAATTCCCAACTGTATCAATGGGTCTTGGTCCAATCATGTCGATTTATCAAGCGCACATTCAAAAATATTTGATGAACCGTGGCTTGATCAAAGAAGAAGATCGTAAAGTTTGGGCATATCTCGGTGATGGCGAGATGGATGAGCCAGAAAGCTTAGGCGCGATCTCACTTGCTGGTCGTGAGAAGCTTGATAACTTAATTTGGGTAGTTAACTGTAACTTACAGCGTCTAGATGGTCCTGTACGTGGTAACGGTAAAATTATTCAAGAACTTGAATCAATCTTCCGTGGCGCAGGCTGGCGTGTCATTAAAGTAGTATGGGGCCGTCATTGGGATCCATTACTAGCTAAAGACACAAGCGGCGCATTAAAAGCACGTATGGAAGAAGCTGTTGATGGTGACTATCAGCGTTATCAAGTAAAAGGCGGCGCATAGCGAAAAATTCTTTGGTAAATACCCTGAAGCTGCGGAACTTGTAAAAGATTTAAGCGATGAAGATATCGATAATCTTAACCGTGGTGGTCATGACCCTTACAAAGTTTTTGCTGCATATGCAGAAGCGATGAAAGCAAAAGGTCAACCAACAGTAATCTTGGCGAAAACCATTAAAGGTTACGGTTTATCTGAAGAAATCGAAGCGGTAAACAAAACTCACCAAATCAAAAAGATGCAAATCGACTCTTTAAGATATGTACGTGACCGTTTCAACCTTCCATTCACAGATGAGCAATTAGAAGAGCTTCCATTCTATCGCCCAAGTGAAAACTCTCCAGAAATGAAATATATGAAAGCGCGTCGTGAAGCGTTAGGTGGTTACTTACCTGCACGTCGTCGTGAGAGTGAATCTTTAGCGATTCCTGATTTATCTGTATTTGATGCAGTGTTGAAAGGTTCGGGTGGCAAAGAGCAATCAACCACTATGGTGATGGTTCGTTTAATTGCTGCTTTACTTAAAGAAAAAGCAATTAAAGACCGCGTAGTGCCAATCGTTCCAGATGAAGCACGTACTTTTGGTTTAGAGGGTATGTTCCGTCAGCTTGGTATTTATGCCGCTCATGGTCAAAAATATACACCGGAAGACCAAGAGCAGTTAATGCATTACCGTGAAGCAAAAGACGGTCACATGTTACAAGAAGGGATTAACGAAGCAGGTGCGATGAGTGCATGGGCTGCGTTAGCGACAAGTTATTCAACCAATAACTTGCCAATGATTCCAATGTACATGTACTACTCAATGTTTGGTTTCCAACGTATTGGTGATATTGCATGGGCTGCGGGTGATGCACAAGCTCAAGGTTTCTTGTTAGGTGCGACTGCGGGTCGTACAACATTGAACGGTGAAGGCTTACAGCACCAAGACGGTCATTCTCACATCTTGGCGAACACGATTCCAAACTGCGTATCTTATGACCCATGTTTTGGTTATGAGTTGGCTGTCATCGTACATGACGGTTTACAACGTATGTATGTGAATCAAGAGCGTGTGTTCTATTACTTAACTGTAATGAATGAAAACTACGAGCATCCTGCAATGCCAGAAGGTGTTGAAGAAGGCATTAAACGTGGTATGTATTTATTCGAGAAAGATGAAAAAGCAACTGTTCAGTTACTTGGTTCAGGTGTAATCCTTCGCGAAGTGATTAAAGCTGCGAAAATCTTACGTGATGAATACCAAATCCATTCAAACGTTTGGAGTGTAACAAGCTTCAATGAATTGGCACGTGATGGTATGGCATGTGAAGAATACAACCGCCTACACCCACTTGCTGAAGAAGTTAAAGAATCTTGGGTATCTAAACAATTACGTGGTACGGAAGGTATCGTAGTTTCTGCGACCGACCATATGCGTGCTTACAGTGAACAAATCCGTGCTTATCTTCCAGATGGTCGCCCATTTGTTGCATTGGGTACAGATGGTTACGGCCGTTCAGATACACGTGCGAACTTACGTAGTTTCTTTGGTGTTGATGCTGCACACATCGTTGTTGCTACTTTGAAAAAATTAGCTGACGAAGGTGAAGTAGACGCACGTTTAGTGAAAGATGCGATTTCTAACTTTGAGCTAGATACTGACCGTCCGGTTGCATGGGCGCCGCAAGCACATCCGGAAGTTCAGCCAGTTGCTGAATACAATGAAACGCAAACAGGTGAGGGGAACTAAGCATGCAAATTAAGACCCCTGATATTGGTGTAGATAAAGCAAATGTCGCTGAAATTTTAGTAAAAGTTGGCGACCGTGTTGAAGTTGACGACAGTATCGTTGTGCTTGAGTCTGATAAAGCAACTGTTGAAGTGCCTAGCACTTCAGCAGGTGTTGTAAAAAGTATCTTGATTAATCAAGGTGATGATGTGACTGAAGGTGTTGCTTTGATTGAGATCGAAGCAGAAGGTGCGGCACAACCAGCACCGGAACCAACACCAGCTCCTGCGGCTGAAAAGCCAGCTGCTCCAGCACCTGCGCAACAAACTCAAGCTTCAGCTCAACCTGCTGCCGCTACATCAAGTGCAACTGTTGAAGTGACTGTACCTGACATCGGTGTTGAAAAAGCATTGGTTGGTGAAATCCTCGTTAAAGTGGGTGACCAGATCGATGTTGAACAAAGTATTGTGGTTGTAGAGTCGGATAAAGCAACTGTAGAAGTTCCAAGTAGTGTTGCTGGTACTGTAGAAAGTATTCAAGTGAAAGAAGGCGATACCGTTAAAGAAGGTGTTGTTCTTATTCAAGTGAAAACAGCAGCTGCATCTAATGCGCAAGCAGAAGCTCCTACTACTACACCAGCTCCAGCTGCGGTAGCAGAACCGGTTGCTGCAAAGCAAGAAACTGTGGCAGCGGTTCCAGCTCAGTCTGGTTCAGTTGATATCAATGTTCCTGACTTGGGTGTAGACAAAGCTGTTGTTGCTGAAATCTTGGTTCAAGTTGGCGATAAAGTTGATGTAGACCAAAGCCTTGTTGTTGTTGAGTCAGATAAAGCAACTGTGGAAGTTCCAAGTACCGTTGCTGGTGTTGTAAAAGCAATTCACTTGCAAGCAGGCCAACAAGTTTCACAAGGTGTATTGCTTGCAACAATTGAAGCTGAAGGCCAAGCACCTGCTGCTGCACCAGCGGCAAAAGCAGAAGCAGCCCCAGCTCCACAGGCAGCAGCACCTAAAGCAGCCGCTCCTGTTGCAACTCAGTCTGCACCTGCGGCGTCTACATCTGGTACTGATAAGTTAACGAAAGAGCAAGAAGCAGAAAACGCTAAAGTGTATGCTGGTCCTGCTGTTCGTAAGCTGGCTCGTGAACTTGGTGTGATCTTGTCACAAGTTAAAACTTCTGGTGAGCATGGCCGTGTTGTTAAAGAAGATATCTTTGCTTATGTGAAGAGTCGTTTAACTGCACCGCAAGCTGCACCAGTAGCTCAAGCTACTGCTGCTCCGGCTGGATTGCCGTCATTACCTGACTTTACTGCTTTTGGTGGCGGTGAAGTAAAACCAATGACGCGTTTACAGCAAGTTTCTGTACCACAGTTGTCTTTAAACAACTACATTCCACAAGTAACTCAGTTTGACCTTGCGGATATTACTGAGCTAGAAGCTTGGCGTGGTGAGTTGAAAGACGGCTTTAAGAAACAAGGTGTGAGCCTAACAATTTTGGCATTTATTGCAAAAGCAGTAGCACACTTGTTGAAAGAAGAGCCTTATTTCGCGGGTCACTTAGCAGATGATCAGAAATCTGTATTACTCCGTAATGAAATCCATATGGGTATTGCGGTTGCAACTCCAGATGGTTTGACAGTGCCTGTACTACGTAATCCTGACCAAAAATCAATTAAGCAAATTGCTGTTGAATTAGGTGAGTTGAGTAAAAAAGCGCGTGATAAGAAATTAACACCGAAAGATTTACAAGGTGCTAACTTCACGATCACAAGCTTGGGCTCAATTGGCGGTACAGCATTTACGCCACTAGTTAACTGGCCACAAGTTGCAATTTTGGGTATTTCACCTGCAACGATGCAGCCTGTATGGAATGGTAAAGACTTTGATCCACGCTTAATGTTGCCGTTGTCATTGTCTTATGACCACCGTGTAATTAATGGTGCGGATGCAGCGCGCTTTACAAATAAACTTACGAAACTTCTTAAAGATATTCGTACTTTATTAATCTAATGCTTTGAAAGAACATACTAAAACCTCGCTTCGGCGGGGTTTTGTTTTAATGTCTATTTGACTTAATTTTAGGTTAATCTACAGATTAAGCAGGACTTATCGAGAGTGAGGAGACATTTCTCGTTATTACGTAAAGGAGAAATAGTAAATGTTGGGTTTTCTGAAAATTATGTTGCCCTTGTTGTTGGTTGTATTTTTATTGATGGGAATATGGGTCAGTATTTTGCACTTCCCTTGGGAGTGGATGACTTATGTTGTCATGGGGATTGAAGTGTTTGTCGCTACTCTGATTTTACCCCTTGAATATCAAACTGGAACAAGTAGCAGCCATATTGGTTTTATCAGTATAAGTGCTTGTTTTGCAGTACTGTTAGGAATAGCCCGTTTATTCGTGTGGACATGGGTAAAATTTTTTGCCTGAATATTTGAAAAATAGATTTAGTCGAATATAATAAGCCCATACTTCATTGGGGAGTAGCCGCTATTCACAGCAAATGTGAATAGGTGATGGTCAACATAATTGTTCAACAGAACATGGTCATCATAGCTTAAACGTCTCATCGTTCCTGAGTTGGCAAGACCTTTGATTTACCACTCTGCAATCATTTTATGATATTTGGCTAGCAGGAGGGGTAGGTCATAGGCATTTATGCTAGCCAGAGAACCGACATGCAAGAATTTCTGATTTCTACCTCGATTGTTGCCCTCGCTGAAATGGGCGATAAAACTCAATTGTTGGCACTTTTATTATCTGCACGTTTTCGTAAGCCAATCCCTATTTTAATCGCGATTCTTTTAGCAACTTTAATTAACCATGGTATTTCTGCTGTGCTTGGGCAGTGGATTACAACGGTTTTAAGCCCTGAAATCTTAGTCTGGGTACTTGCGGTTGGTTTCATTGGTATGGCGTTCTGGATGCTTATTCCGGATGAGCTTGATGATGAAACAGCGAGTATTAATAAATGGCAAAAGTTTGGTGTTTTTGGCGCAACTTTTATTTTGTTTTTCTTGGCGGAAATTGGTGATAAGACCCAAATTGCAACAGTCGCTTTAGCTGCACGTTATGACAGCATTTTCTGGGTAATGTTAGGCACAACTTTAGGAATGATGATTGCCAATGCACCTGCTGTATTTATTGGCAATAAGTTGGCTGAACGTTTGTCTATTGCGCTCATTCATAAAATTGGCGCTGCTATTTTCTTCATTGTAGGTGTTTCTACGCTCGTACAGCATTATTTCTTCTAATGCATTTTAAGCTGCCAAAAAAACGCACTCGAATGGAGTGCGTTTTTTCTATAGGTAATTTTAATAGTTAAATTTCACAGTAAAGTTAATTTGGCGTGGATTGCCGAGTGTTACCAAATTTTCGTTGAGAGCTCCCGCATAGTAATCTTTATCAAATAGATTACGGATCGCAAGTTGAGCACCCCAATGCTCAGCATTATAACCAGCTTCTGTATCAAATACGGTATAGCCTGGAATATGGACATCTAGCTTATCCATAGTTTTATAGGTTTCACCTCGGAATCCACCGCCGATATACCAACCAAGTTTTGAGGCAGGGTCAAATTTGTAACGAGCTGACAAGCTATAAGCGTGTTCAGGAATATTGTCGAGCGCTTTCCCTACATTGCTTGCATTTGCATCTTTACTAATTTCTGCATCAATTGTGTAGGTATATGCAGCCGTTAATTTTAAACCTTCTAAAATTACTGCACTAAGTTCAGTTTCAATACCGCGAGTTAACTGTTCACCACGTTGTACTTTTTCATTTGGATTTACTGAATCATTAACTACAACATTCTGACGTTTTAAATCATACCAAGCGATAGCACCTTGAATTCGTTGATCGGGACTTTGTAGTTTCATCCCGACCTCAACCTGCTTTCCTTTTTCTGGCTTAAATGGGTTGCTATTTACATCAGTACCACTATTTGGGGTGAATGAAGTAGCGTAGCTCACATAAGGTGCCACAATGTCATTGAGGGTATACATGACAGAAGCACTGCCCGTAAATGCATTATCTGATTGTTTACTCGTATTGCTATTAACCAAACTTCTAGTTTGAGTTTGTGCCCAGTCTTGACGACCAGATAAGCTTAAAAGTAATTGATCATTAAGCTGAATGCGGTCACGTAAATAAAGTCCTAGATATTTGAGACGGTTGATATTACGTACATTTTCCGTCAATTCCACAGCTTGACCATAAACGGGGTCATAGATATTTAAATTACCAATATTATATTTATCATTGGTGTAATCACTTTTTTCCTGAAAAGCATCAACTCCAATATTAACGTCATGTTGCATGCCATATAGATCAAATTGTTTATTTAAACGGTTATCAATGGCGAAGCTTAAGTTATCAATAACTTGGTGTCGGCTGTTATTTCTACGGCTGATAGTCGTGTAATCAATTTCACCTTGTTTATCTTTTGCCCAAAAGTTACTACCTGTACGAGCAAAGACTGCTTTGCCATCCATTTCGGTTTTTTGTACGGCAAAATTCTGGTTAAAGTTCCAGCCATTATCAAAAGTATGTTTAAACGTATAACCAGTGCGATAAACATCTGCCTCATATTTACCGAAATTAGGATCGCCAATATATAAACTACGATCTATAGGTCCATTAGGGTTGTCTTTTAGTGTACCAATTACAGGTAAACCTTGCTGACGAATATATTCGCGGTGTTGATAGCTTGCGATTATAGAGAGGTCGGTGTTATCACCGAGGTCAAAATTATAAGAAGGCGAGATATAAAAATTTTTAAAATAAACATAATCGGTCGGATCATCTTGATCAGAGATACGTCCATTTAAACGGAAAGCACCTTTTTCACTATTGTTTGGGCTGTAGTTTAAATCGAATGTTCCTTCTTTAAGGCTGTAACTACCATAAGTCATGCTAGCACGTGCAAAGCTTTCTGCTTCCGGTCTTTTAGTCACTAAATTGACCATACCACCCGGAGCAACTAAACCGAAATTAATAGAAGCAGGACCTTTTAAAATTTGTACCTGATCCATTCCCGAAATTTCAGCAGCTACAGAAGGGGTAGGAGAACTTTGCCCAATTCTTAAACCATCGACATAAACCGAATCAGAAGAAGTTTGGCCTCGAATAATAAAGTCGTCCCAACCACGACGACCAAGTTTCCCAGCTTCTACGCCTGCAACACCTTCAAGCGCATCCGTAAGAGTTCTTGCTTGTTTTTGGTCAAGTTGTTCACGGGTGACGACAGAAACTGATTGAGCAGTTTTAAATAGAGGTGCATCTGATTTTAAAGCTGAATTTGCTTTTGTTGCGACATAAGAAGTGGGGTTTTCTTTTTGTGCTTGAATAGAAATAGTGGGTAACACATTGGTTGAATTTTGCTGTTCTGCCGTTTCTTCAGCATGACTTGTTGTCATTGAAGTAAAAATAGCAACTGCTAACAAAGTTTTTGAAGTTGAAAAAGCAAAGCGTTGAGTCATGGGAGGCCTAAACAGCACAAAAAGTAAATTTGATAATGAGAATTATTTTAATTTATTGCAGTTTAATTTTAAATAACATTATGATTCATTTATAAAATAAGAAAAGCAAAATCAATTTTAAAATATTATGAGAAAAATAGAGTAATTCATTGCATGAGTTATTGAATCCCATTATTTTATTATGGAAATAAAAATATCTAATATTTAAAGTTTTTTTGGGGAATTTTATGGGGTTTGAAAAAACAACATCACAGATATTATTTGATAATGGCGTACACAAATGTATTAGTTTTACCAGTTTGGTCAAAGGGGAAGGCATACAAGCCAATCAATTTTTAATTATTGATCATGAGCGTGCTGCCGTGATCGACCCGGGTGGTGATTTGACCTATGTTCCGCTGACAATGGAACTTAATAAATATACGCGCCTTAAAAATCTTGATTATGTGATGGCTTCGCATCAGGATCCAGACATTATCACCTCAATGCCCCGCTGGTTGGTTTATACCGATGCTAAAGTGGTGGCCTCAAGATTATGGGCACGGTTTTTACCTCACTTAAATTCATCATTTATGAGTGAGCGTATGAAAGGGAATTGGGAAGACCGTTTGATTGAGCTGCCTGATCGTGGTCAAGTGATTCAATTAGGTGAATCGAAACTTGTAATCATTCCAGCGCATTTCCTACATTCGGTGGGTAATTTTCAGTTTTATGATCCCGTTGCTAAAATTTTATTTTCTGGTGATATGGGGGCATCCATTGTAGATGATGCAAGTCAGCCTCTAAAAGATTTTGATAGCCATGTGATGAAAATGAAGGCTTTTCATCAACGTTATATGTGTTCAAATAAAGTCATTCGCTTATGGGTCAACATGGTCCGTCAGATGGATATTGAAATGATTGTCCCTCAGCACGGTAGTCCATTTATTGGTAAAGAGATGATTAATCAGTTTTTAGACTGGATTGAAACATTGCCATGCGGTGTAGATTTAATGACAGAACAAATTTTTAGCTGTCCAACATAAAAAATAATGTTCGACATATTGAGTCCAATTTGAAATTTTTTTAGGATTTCGCGTCGCAGAAAAATTTTTGATGACGAGAATTTGAATAAAAATGTTATCTCAAGTTGCGACTCCAGATGAATGCCTACGCTGTGGGGCATGTTGTGCACATTTTCGGGTTTCATTTTACTGGGCTGAGGCCGAGTTAATGGAAGAACATCTAGTTGAACCTTTGACACCTGTCTATTCATGTATGCGTGGAACCAATCAGCCTGAGCCCCGATGTCAGGCTTTGACGGGTGAAATTGGTAAAGAGGTGGGTTGTTCTATCTATGCGGTGCGTAGTTCTACCTGTAGAGAAGTGCAGATTGCGGATGAGCAGTGTAATAAAGCTCGTTTAGCGCACCAGCTTATTCCTCTTATTCAAGTTAGCCCGGCAGATTCAGAGAATGATCACGACTATGATCAGGTGAGTTAAATATAAGCTAACACAATAATAAGTGGGAAATATTTAGAGTAGGCGAATATCTATTGCTGAAAAAGGCAAAGATAATATGAAAATTGCATCGAAATTTGTTTATAATAGCTCACGGAATTTACCAGTGAGATTGTTATGCTGACCATCGTTCAAGAAGCGCTAACCTTCGATGATGTCTTATTACTTCCTGCCTACTCTACTGTTCTCCCAAAAGATGTCTCTCTAAAGACACGTTTAACTCGCGGCATTTATTTAAATATCCCATTAGTTTCAGCTGCAATGGATACAGTGACTGAGTCACGTATGGCGATTGCAATGGCGCAAAATGGTGGTATCGGGATTTTGCACAAAAACATGGATATTGCTGCTCAAGCTGCAGAAGTACGCCGTGTGAAAAAATTCGAAGCGGGTATGGTGAAAGACCCTATCACTGTAAGCCCTGAAACTACAGTACGTGAACTGATTGCAATTACCTCTGCTAATAACATTAGTGGTGTACCTGTTGTTAAAGACGGCAAGGTTGTTGGTATTGTGACAGGCCGTGATACGCGTTTTGAAACCAATTTAGAACAACCTGTTAGCAACATCATGACAGGCCAAGATCGTTTAGTCACTGTACGTGAAGGCGAGTCTAAAGAAAATATTCAAGCATTATTGCAAAAACACCGTATTGAAAAAGTCTTGGTCGTTGGTGAGAGCAACGAACTTAAAGGCTTAATTACAGTAACTGACTTCCGCAAAGCCGAGAGCTATCCAAACAGTTGTAAAGATGATCTTGGTCGTTTACGTGTTGGCGCTGCGGTAGGTACAGGTGCTGATACACCAAGTCGTGTGGAAGCATTGGTTGAAGCTGGTGTTGACGTCATTGTTGTTGATACAGCACATGGCCACTCTGCTGGTGTAATTGAACGTGTACGTTGGGTGAAACAAAACTTCCCTCAAGTACAAGTGATTGGTGGCAACATTGCAACTGGTGATGCTGCATTAGCATTATTAGATGCAGGTGCAGATGCTGTAAAAGTGGGTATTGGTCCTGGTTCTATCTGTACAACACGTATTGTGGCTGGTATCGGTATGCCACAAATTTCTGCAATTGACAGCGTTGCTAGTGCATTAAAAGATCAAATTCCTTTAATTGCAGATGGCGGTATCCGCTTCTCTGGCGATATGGCAAAAGCGATCGGTGCGGGTGCAAGTACGATCATGGTTGGTTCATTACTTGCAGGTACTGAAGAAGCGCCGGGCGAAGTTGAGTTTTTCCAAGGTCGTTACTACAAAGCATATCGTGGTATGGGTTCATTAGGTGCAATGGCGGGAGCAACTGGTTCTGCTGACCGTTATTTCCAGGATTCAAAAGCGGGTGCTGAGAAGTTAGTACCAGAAGGAATCGAAGGCCGCGTTCCATATAAAGGCCCAATGGGTAACATCGTTCATCAAATGATGGGTGGTTTACGTTCATCGATGGGTTACACAGGTTCAGCTGTGATTGAAGATCTTCGCCAAAATGCGAAATTTGTGAAAATTACTTCAGCAGGCATGTCTGAGTCACATGTTCATGATGTAACGATTACTAAAGAAGCTCCGAACTATCGTGTTGGTTAGATTTTGGTAACCAAAACAATCAAGAAAGCCGTCAGTACACTGACGGCTTTTTGTTTTTGGTGTAAAGTAAATCCGATGAAAAGAGATATGGCGGAATAGCCATATATGAAATGAGCCACGGCTGAAGTGGCGTAAAAATGAGATAAGCTATGAGTTATTTTGGAACGGATGGTATTCGTGGAAAATTTGGGCAAATGCCGATTACGCCAGAGTTTGCTTTAAAACTCGGTTTTGCTGCAGGGAAGGTATTAAAACGAACGAGTCCGAAAAATAAACCACTTGTTGTATTAGGAAAAGATACTCGTTTATCCGGTTATATTTTAGAGTCTGCTTTGCAGGCGGGATTAAATGCTGCTGGTGTATATGTTCACTTACTTGGGCCATTACCGACACCGGCTATTGCACATCTTACCCGTGCTTTACATGCACATGCAGGGATTGTTATTTCTGCATCACATAACCCATATTTTGATAACGGGATTAAGTTCTTCTCAAGTGAAGGTAAAAAATTACCAGATTCATTGCAGGAAGAAATTAATAAAGAATTAGAAAAAGATTTATTTATCGAAGACACTGCAAACTTAGGTAAAAGTGTTCGTGTGACCGATGCAAATGGTCGTTATATCGAATTTTGTAAATCTACATTCCCATATCATTTTGATTTAAATAATTTAAAAATTGTTGTGGATTGTGCGCATGGCGCTGCTTACAGCGTTGGCCCTTCAGTTTTCCGTGAACTCGGCGCTAAAGTTGTCGCTTTATACAATGAGCCAGATGGTTTAAATATTAATGAAAACTGTGGTTCAACTCATCCAGAGAGCTTACAAAAAGCGGTTGTGGAACATGGGGCTGACTTAGGTATTGCCTTTGATGGTGATGCTGACCGTGTAGTGATGGTTGATAAGTTCGGTAACTTAATTGACGGTGACCACATCTTATATATTTTAGCGACTCAGGCAAAAAATAAACCAGCAGGTGTTGTTGGTACGGTAATGAGTAACATGGCACTTGAAGTGGCACTTGAAAAAGCAAATGTTGGCTTTGTTCGTGCAAAAGTCGGTGACCGTTATGTGTTACAGGCCCTAGAAGAAAATGGATGGGTAACAGGTGGTGAGCCTTCTGGTCATATTCTGACTTTAGACAAGAGCACAACAGGTGATGCGATTATTGCAGCATTACAAGTGTTAACCGTGATGGTTGAGCAGAACAAAGCGCTGCACGAATTGGTTCACGACTTTAAACTGTACCCACAAGTTCTTGTAAATGTACGTTTGGAACAAATGCTTGATCCATATTCTATTCCTGCATTAGTTGCTGAGTTCAATAAAGCTGAAGAGCAGCTCAAAGGACGTGGACGTATTTTAATTCGTAAGTCTGGAACTGAGCCAGTCATTCGTGTCATGGTTGAAGGTGATAACGAGCAAGAAGTGAAAACTTTAGCTGAACATTTAGCAAATGCAGTTCGTTCACAGGCACAAGTCGCATAAGGTGTATGGCATGAGTGATGTCATTAAAGACTTAAGTGAATTGCGCTTAAGCTATGAACAAGGTGAGTTGTACGAGACTCAAGTTGCTAGCAATCCCCACGAGCAATTTCTAGGTTGGTTTAATCATGCTTTAGCAGCTAACTTGCATGAACCGTATGCAATGTCATTAGCAACTGCGAGTGCTAGTGGTCGTCCGCATGTCAGAACTGTGTTGTTACGCGGTGCGACAGAAGCGGGCTATGATTTCTATACCAACTATGACAGTCAAAAAGGTATAGATTTGGCAGAAAATCCATATGCTGAATTGTTATTTTATTGGCCAAGTCTAGAGCGTCAGGTACGAGTAGGTGGGCATGTTGTAAAAATTCCTGAACAGGAATCTACAGACTACTATCATAAACGTCCACGTGATAGCCAGATCGCAGCTCATATCAGTACCCCCCAAAGTGGCAAAATTGAAAGTCGCGAGTTGTTACAACAGCGTTTTCAAGACTTGCAACAACAAGTTCAAAGCCGTGAAGTACTCGATAAGCCGGAGTTCTGGGGCGGATATCGTCTACAGCCGGATTATTATGAGTTCTGGCAAGGGCGACCAAATCGTTTACATGACCGCTTGAGTTATGAAAAAATCGACGGTCAATGGACGTTGCACCGACTGATGCCTTAAATGACAAAAATACAAATTAAACAAAGACCTTTATTGACACGCCCTGAACAGTTTCAGGGCGTGCCTCCGTTTATTGCCGAGATTTTGGCAAGACGGGGCGTACAATCCGAGCAAGAACTAGAGTTAAAGCTTAAGAATTTACTGGCTCCTGAACTCAAGGGGTTGGACGCTGCTGTAGCATTAATGGATCAAGCCATCGATGAGCAGAAAAAAATAGTTATTGTGGGGGACTATGATGCTGATGGCGCAACCAGCACTGCTTTAATGATGCTCGTGCTTCGCGATATGGGAGCACAAGTCGACTATTTGGTACCGGATCGTTTCAAATATGGCTATGGTCTTACTCCTGCCATTGCTGAGCTTGCTCATCACACCTATCAACCCGATCTATTAATTACAGTAGATAATGGAATTTCTAGCCATGCTGGGGTTGATGCAGCACATGCTCTAGGCATGCAAGTGATTATTACTGATCATCACTTAACGACCAAAGAAACACCACTTGCAGAAGCAGTTGTTAATCCAAACCAATTAGGATGTGAGTTTCCAAGTAAGGCACTTGCCGGTGTTGGCGTTGCTTTTTATGTACTTGCCAATTTGGCGAGTCTACGCAATAGACAGGGTAAAAGCACAAGTAAAGTGACTCAATATTTAGATTTAGTCGCTTTGGGAACTTATGCCGATGTTGCTGTTTTGGATTATAACAACCGTATTTTGGTTGATGCCGGTGTAAAACGTATTCAGCAACATCAATGTCGAGTGGGAATCTTAGCCTTACTCGATATCGCTGGTCGGGAAGCTACTTCAATACGTGCTCAAGATTTAGGTTTTGTGCTCGGACCGCGCATTAATGCTGCTGGACGTATGGAGAGTATGCGTATTGGGATCGAGTGTTTATTAGCTGACACGATGGAAACTGCATACCCCATTGCCCAGCAATTAAATCAGTTAAATATTGATCGCCGTCAAATTGAAGGGGAGATGAAGCAACAAGCTTTATCTGCTTTAGACAGTTTACAACTCTCACAACAAGATATTCCCGCGGCGCTTGTTCTGTTTGAAGAAAACTGGCACCAAGGTGTCATCGGGATTGTCGCGGGACGTTTAAAAGAACAGTTTCATCGCCCAACGATTGTGTTTGCTCCAGATGAAGATGGTATTCATATTAAAGGCTCAGCACGTTCCATTGATGGGGTGCATATTCGAGATACCATTGAACAAGTTGCCGAACAACATCCTGAGCTGGTGAGTCATTTTGGTGGACATGCGGCAGCGGCAGGCTTAACGATTCGTAAAGAAAACTTTGAAGCTTTTAAAACCGTATTTAATGATTGTGTAGCTGCTATGGATGAATCAATCTTTCAAGCGACATTATGGACCGATGGTGAGCTACCTGTCTCTGCTTTGCAATTAGATACCTTAAACTGGATTGAGCGATTAGGTCCGTGGGGACAAAAATTTCCACTGCCTCAATTTGAAGGATATTTTAAAGTTATCGATTTTCGTTGGCTCAAAGAGACACATTTAAAGCTTAGATTAGCGATAGACCAATATAGTTTCGATGCTATTGCTTTTAATGCAGCAGGTCGCTTCGAGTTTGATCCGATGCGAGACCATGTGCATTTGGTTTATGAAATAGACCGTAATGTCTTTAATGGTAATGTGAGCTTACAGCTACGCATTGTGCATTTAAATCAATAAAAAAATCCGCTCAATTGAGCGGATTTTTTTTAATCTAGCTTAGATTAGAAGCGGTATGCTGCACGAACACCATAAGTGTTGTCGTTATCACCGAATCCAACACGACCTTCAACACTTACTTGCTGATTTAAGAATTTTTTAGCATTGATACCAAATTCATCTTTATCAGTTAAGTCGTTATTGTAGTAGTCCACACCTAAACTTAAAGTTTTATCGATGTAGTAGTCACCACGAACTTTATATTCGTCAAGGTCACCAAACGCACCATAAGCTTCAAGGTTTACGTCATGTTGACCAACTTGGGTTACATACTTGGCACGAACGGTAGGATCTGCACCGTCTTTACCGTCTTTCTCGTCGTAACCTTTAACACCTAGAGCAAGTAATAAACCAGGAGCTGGTAAATAACCTACTTCTGCAGCATAAGTAGTCACTTTACTGTCGATATTAGTGTTGTCGATTTCACGTTCGTTTCTGCCTACATCACCGCTAAGGTAAAAGTCAGAGTTAGGAACGAAGTACTCAACGCCTACGCCATATTGAGTGTCTTTTGTGCCGCTGTTATCGCCATAGTTAACATGTGCGTTAACGTTACTTGCACGGTTTAAGAATGCTGCTTCTGCAAGCGGTGCATTACGTGTTTGAACAGGGTTGAAATAATAAGTCCCATCAACACCGAATTTGCTTACGCTGCTGCCGTTATCTGGATCAAGATAATTGTAAGAACCACCAACTTCAGCTTGGTAAGCGTTTGCTGCGCCACTTACTGCAAGAGCAGATAAAAGAGCTGATGCAATTGCTAGTTTTTTCATGGAATCTCTCCCCTCTAAAAACGATTTTATAAATGTTTTGTTACAACTTTCAGTCTAGAGCAAAATCATTCACCGTCAATCTTGTCCAAGTAACTGGACTGTAACCATGTGCTTTTTATGTAACTATATTTAATTTAATATATTGATTTTAAATAATAAAAAAACAATGTTTTATTTTATTAAAAATGAGGAGATTTTGTGTAGAAACTTAAAAATGCTGGAAAAGTACCCAATTTTGTATGGGGATGTTACGAGTTAAGCTTAAAATCTACTGAAAGAAAATTAGCAAACTTATTCATTGAAATAAGAGTTAGCGATTAAAGCAGGTTCGAAGATAACCGTAGCTATGATAAAATATTCGACTGTTTATCTGCTTTTATGGGAACACTCGCGTGGAAATTAATCCTTATCTAAACCAATTGAAAGACTTAACTGATCGTAGCCAAACACTACGGGGGTATCTTTGACTACGATCTAAAAAAAGAACGTTTAGAAGAAGTTTTACGTGAGTTAGAAGACCCTGCGATCTGGAACGATCAAAACCGTGCTCAGGCAATGGCGAAAGAAAAGGGCGAACTAGAAAACGTTATTAATGTATTAGATGGCTTATCTACACAGCTTGAAGATGCAAAAGCAATGTTGGATTTGGCTGTAGAAGCTGATGATGAAAGCTTACTTGAAGATGTTCAGTCTGAACTGAGTACTGCTGAAGAAGAATTAGCAAAACTTGAATTCCGCCGTATGTTTAGCAATCCAATGGACCCGAATCCTTGCTATGTCGAGATTCAGGCGGGTTCAGGTGGTACAGAAGCACAAGATTGGGCTTCAATGCTATTACGTATGTATATGCGCTGGATTGAACGTCATGGTTTTAAAGCAGAACTTATGGAAGTGTCTGACGGTGACGTCGCAGGTATCAAATCTGCAACGATTCGTGTTGAAGGTGAATATGCGTATGGTTGGTTACGTACAGAATCTGGTGTACACCGTTTAGTACGTAAATCACCATTTGACAGTGGTAACCGTCGTCATACTTCTTTCTCTGCGGTATTTATTTCTCCAGAAGTCGATGACAATATCGAAATTGATATTAATCCTTCAGATGTTCGTACTGATACTTACCGTGCATCTGGTGCAGGTGGTCAGCACATTAACAAAACCGATTCGGCAGTACGTTTGACGCATATTCCGACTGGTATTGTAGTGGCATGTCAGAACCAGCGTTCACAGCATGCGAACCGTGATCATGCATGGAAACAGTTACGTGCAAAATTGTATGAATTAGAAATGCAAAAACGTAATGAAGCCGCTCAAGCACTTGAAGACTCGAAGTCTGATATTGGTTGGGGTAGCCAAATTCGTTCTTATGTACTTGATGACTCTCGAATCAAGGATTTACGTACGGGTGTTGAAAATTCAAATACTGGTGCGGTTCTTGATGGTGACCTTGATCGTTTTATTGAAGCGAGTTTAAAACAGGGGTTATAAGAGTCTTTTGAACTTTTAATTCTCTATGACTCTTAAATTTTTAGCGATTAAAACGGCAAAGCAGTTCAGTGTTTGGAGGTTAATCGGAAAAATACGATATGAATATCGAAAAAAATAGATATGAATATCGTTAAAATACGATATTATGTTTTCGAAATGCTGAACAAAGCTTTGTTCGTTTACAAGACGTGTTGAGCCTATGGATATTGATGCAATTAGCAAAGCCCTAGCCAATCCTCTGCGTCGGCAGATTCTGCAATGGTTAAAAGAACCGGAGCATTATTTACCGGTAGAAGAGTGTGGTGGTAGTTTTGAAAAAGGGGTTTGCGCAGGTCATATTGAACGTTTGGGTAAAGTAGCTCAGTCTACAATGTCCAATCATTTGTCTGTATTACAGCAGGCGGGTCTCATTCAGGTCCAAAAATATGGACAATGGTCTTATTTTTCACGTAACGAAGCTTTGATTCAGCAATATATCGAACATTTAAAACAAACACTTTAAAACAAATAAAGTGTAAGTCGAGGCGATCATGGCTGAACTCAATACTCCCTTAACAGTTGGTGATTTTGAAATTAAAAATCGACTGGTAATGGCCCCATTAACACGTGCGCGTAGTGGCGAAAGCCGTGTTCCAAACGAGTTAATGGTGGAATATTATCAGCAACGTGCAAATGCTGGTCTCATTCTCACTGAAGCAACAGTGATTGGTTCAAAAACCGTAGGTTATGCAGATACACCGGGACTATGGTCACAAGAGCAAGCACAAGCATGGAATAAGATTATTAAAGCAGTTCATGCTCAAGGTTCAAAAATTGTAGTTCAACTGTGGCATGTGGGTCGTATTTCACATCCAGAGCTTTTAGACGGCGATATTCCTGTTGCACCGAGTGCGATTCAACCTGCGGGTGAAGTAAGTTTATTACGCCCTAAACGTCCATATGTAACGCCACGTGCGCTTTCAATTGAAGAAATTCAGGAAATTGTTGCTCAATATAAACATTCAGCTGAATTGGCTAAAGCAGCAGGTTTTGATGGCGTTGAGCTACATGCAGCAAATGGTTATTTAATTGACCAGTTCCTTCAAAGTAATACTAACCAACGTGATGATGAGTATGGTGGTCCGGTTGAAAACCGAGCTCGCTTGTTATTAGAAGTGGTTGATGCCTTTATTGAAGTGTGGGGCGCTGGCCGAGTAGGTGTGCATATTGCACCGCGTGGCGACTCGCATGATATGGGTGATGAAAACCCGCTAGCGACATTTGGTTATGTGGTTGAACAACTTAGCCAACGTAATGTGGCTTTCATTTTCTCTCGTGAATATGAAGCAGCTGATAGTATTAGCCCACAATTACGTAAAAAATTTAATGGTGTATGGATTGCCAATGAAAATCTGACACCAGAGTCAGCAAAACGTATCTTGCGTGAAGGTCAAGCAGATGCTGTATCTTTTGGTAAAGCATATATCGCTAATCCAGATCTTTTACAGCGTTTAGAACAAGGCTTACCATTAAATGAACTTCAACCAACGACTTTATATGCTAAAGGCGCTGAAGGATATACAGACTATCCGGCTTTAGAAGCTTCATAAGTTCATAATATTATTTAAATTTACTATATACTGAACTTGCTCTTTTGTGAGTTCAGTAAATAACTTTTCTTGTATATGGTAGAGTTTAGGTATCGAAACTCTGCCATTTTTTTTATCTATGTTATATTTTCCGCAGTTTTTGAATTTTGACTATTTGAGGCAAACCGCTTGGCGACCCCATTTTGGTACAACACCGCACTTCATTTATTAAAACCGTTTTATCGTTGGCGGATAAAAAGACGTGCAGAAAGTCTAGAATTATATCAGCAGGAATGTCTGGAAAGATTTGGGCCGTTTGAAGCACCGAAGAATGTAAAAGCGATCTGGTTTCATGCTGTTTCAGTCGGGGAAACCAATGCTGCACAGCCCTTAATTGAATATTACCTAAAACTTGGGCAGCCAGTCTTAGTGACCAATACCACGAAAACAGGTCAGGCTCGTGCCAAGTCACTTTTTCTAAAAGAACCATATTTAGATTTATTTCAAGCCGTTTATTTGCCTGTAGACCAGAAGCCTCTTTTAAAAAAATTTTTTGAGTTATATCAGCCAAAGCTTTTAGCACTGGTTGAAACTGAACTCTGGCCAAATTTAATCGATCAAGCCAAATTACAGCATGTACCTTGTTTGCTGCTTAATGCTCGGTTGTCAGAAAAATCTGCAAAAGGATATGGCAAAGTCTCGGGTTTAACCGCAGGTATGTTAAAACAGCTGGACTGGGTGTTAGCGCAAGATAGTGCAACTCGTCAGCGTTATGTTGAGCTTGGTTTAGACGAACACAAAAGTCAGGTCGTTGGTAATATTAAGTTTGATATTCATGCGCCAGAGGCTTTTATTAAACAAGCTGCCCAATTGCATCAGCAATGGTATCTGGAAAATCGGCAGGTTGTGACGATTGCCAGTACACATGCACCCGAAGAACAACAAATTTTGGAAGCACTCGCACCTTATTTAAATTCAGATCGTGAGTTGGTGTGTATTGTGGTGCCTCGTCATCCTGAGCGTTTCGATGAAGTATTTGAAATTTGCCAAAATTTAAATTTAATTACGCATCGTAGAAGTATGGGCCAAAGTATTCATGCCAGCACGCAAGTTTATCTCGCTGACAGTATGGGTGAGCTCTGGTTATGGTATGCCTTAAGTCAGGTGTGTTTTGTAGGCGGTTCTTTAAATGAGCCGGGTGGTGGGCATAATATTTTAGAACCTATGGTTTTAAATGTACCTACTGTAGTTGGACCGCGTTATTTTAACTTTCAAACGATTGTCGATGAGTTCATTGATGAAAATGCTGTGCTTATTGCTCAAGATGCACAGCAGGTCGTTGATATCTGGTTAGCATGTCTGGCAGAACCTGAGGCGACTGAACAGTTAGTGGCACAGGCGCATAAAGTGTTGCAACGTAATCAAGGTTCCTTACAAAAACATATCGGGGTGATTAATCGCTATCTGGCCGAAAAATCATGAATATTGTTTTACTAGAGCCTGAAGATGTTCAATCGGATACATGGTCTATCCATTCAAAACGTCAATTACAGCATTTGCGTGAACATCTTGATATTACAGTCGGCCAGAACCTGAAAGTTGGTATTCGCAACGGCGCCCGTTATATCACTGAAATTGTTTCGATGAATGAGCATGAAGTCCGTATACGGCCTATTCGCGAAGAACCACTACCAGCAAAACTTCCGGTTCATTTAATTGTAGCTTTACCAAGGCCTAAAGTTTTACGCCGTCTAATTATGGACAGTGTGACCTTAGGTGTTGAAAGGATAAGCCTGATTCATAGTTATCGTGTTGATAAAAGCTATTGGCAAACACCTTTTTTACAGCAAGTAGACAACTACGTTACGCTGGGACTTGAGCAAGCAGGCGATACAATTGTTCCTGAAATTCAACTTTATAAACGTTTTAAACCTTTTGTTGAAGACGTCTTGCCAAGCTTAATTACGCAGGAAACACCTGTCTATGTGGCTCATCCTTATGCTGAGCAGCGTATGCCAATTAATATTAGCCATGCTTGTAGTGTAGTGGTCGGGCCGGAAGGAGGATTTATTCCTTACGAAGTAGATTTGCTCATAAAAAACGGTTGCCAAGCTATGAGCTTAGGCAACCGTATTTTAAGAACCGAAACGTCTATTTCTTATATTTTAGGTCGTTTGTTTAACTGATGTTTCAGGGTTTAAAGTTGGTGGATTAGACACCATTTTTAATTCCTGAATTGGGTAAGGAATATCAATATCATTTTCATTAAAAGCTTGTTTTACTTGAGCTTGAATATTACTAATAGATGAAGAAATATCAGTTTCAGTGGTATCAACCCACCAGCGTACAGTCAGGTTAACCGAGAAATCTGCTAAAGCTGTGACATTAACCGAAAATGCAGGCTGACTCAGTACATTTCGGTCATTGTTGAGAATATCTAAAATAATCTGTTTTGCTTTTTGCTCATCATCATCATAGCCAATTCCGACTACAAACTCACAGCGTCGTTGTTGATAAGCAGTATTAACAGTTAAGGCACTTGTATAAACCGTTGCATTTGGAATAACAATACGGCGACCATCCGGTGAGCGTAGGAAGGTTGCACGGATCTGGATGTCTTCTACAGTTCCTTCAAGTGAATTCACCACAATTGAATCGCCAATACGGAATGGCTCGCTCAATAAAATCAAAATACCTGAAAGCAGGTTTTGGAAAATATCTTTAAATGCAAAACCAATGGCGACCGAACCGATACCTAGCGCACTCATGAGCTGGCCTGGTGTGAACCCCGGAATCATAATGACGAGAGCTATTAAGAAACCAAAGAATAAAATCGCTGTACTACCGACACGGTTTAAAACTAAAACTAGATTTTGACGAGTATAAGAGCGATTTTCTAAAGTCTTACGAACAAAGAACTTAAATAATTTGGTCAGTAGCCAAAAAATAAGAAAAACAACAATTGCAATGCAGATATAAGGTACACGTTCCCAAAAACTATCTACGATTTTGTCGATAGTGGTATAGGCATCATGGTATTTCTCGGTATGCGCTAAAACTGTTTGAGTGGTTTTAGTACTTGCTTCTTGCAAAAGTTCGCCTGTATTTTTTGCAACATCCGTTAAGGATTTTTGTTCATCAGCCACGACAAGTCTCTAATTGAATAAATTCAGAAAGCCTTTTCAGCTTCCATCATAGTAGGAGATAAAATGTGCGCCTACTATAATGAGTTCATCTAAATAATAAAGTGTTTTTTAATTAAAAGTATTCCGTTCCTTTTTGTAAGATTTGTGTCGGGGTTTGAATAGTATCGGTACCAGAGAAGTAGTAAAAAAAGCCTGCTGTAGAAATAAGGCTAATTAAAATAGCGATTAAAATAAGCCAAGCCATCAGTTTTTCTATAAACGTTGAAGGCCGAACAGGACCATATTGATTAGTGCCGGCTGTACCAGAAGCAAGCAGTAAATAAAGCATAAAAAAGAACTGAACGACTGGAATAAATAACAGTAGTCCCATCCAGCCACTTTTATTTAAATCGTGTAGGCGTCGAACGACCAGAATAATGTTGAGATAGATCAGAAATAGCCAGAAAGCCCAGACCATTAAAGCACTTATACCGGAGAGAGAGCTGTAAAATTCAAAATTAAATAGATCACTTGAAAGCTGAAAACTTCCAAGAAACGAAGCCAGAATAAAATAGCCCACGATTGTGACTAAATAAATCAGACCATATCCACCTAAATAACTCATTCGGTTAAAGCGGCCATGAATTGAAAAAGGGCTGTCTTTAAACGGGAGTTGAGGTGGACGTGAAGAGGGAGTTTCGGCAAACATCTTATTTTATTCCTGCACTGCTTCTAAAAGCTAAAATAATCTTTGTTGATGGTCAAAACCATCAAAACTTAAAAAAATTATAAAAGTAAAAGCTATAGACAAATGTTTTAAATCAACTTAATTTTATAAAAATATTCACAATTTCGTATGCTTGAGTAAGTGATTAATATATGACCAAAGTCGCATTGTCTAGGCTTTGAAAGAGTCATCATACTGAAAAGGCAAACAAATAAGATCCAGTAAAATAATAGCCACAGTCTCGAGATGGGATGCACAAGATCAAGGAAGTTGCGTATGAATGAGATCTATCCAGTACCAGAGGAATTTAAAAAAACTGCTCGTACTGTTGAAGCAGACTACTTTAAACGTTATCAACACTCTATCGAGAACCCAGATGAATTCTGGGCAGAGCAAGCTAAAATTGTCGATTGGATAAAGCCATTTACCCAAGTTAAAAATACCAGTTTTGACAAAGACAATTTCAAGATTGAATGGTTTGCTGATGGTGAGTTGAACGTATCAGCAAACTGCTTGGACAGGCATCTTAAAGAACACCCTCACAAACCTGCAATTATTTGGGAAGGTGACCATCCTTCTCGTCATAAAATCGTTTCTTATAAAGAATTACATGACGAAGTCTGCCGTTTCGCCAACGTTTTAAAGAAATATGGCATTGGTAAAGGTGACCGCGTTGTGCTGTATATGCCAATGGTGACTGAGGCTGCAATTGCCATGTTAGCCTGTGCCCGTATTGGTGCGGTGCACTGCGTGGTATTTGGTGGTTTCTCACCAGACTCGTTGGCGAGTCGTATTGAAGATAGCCAAGCTAAACTTGTGATTACGGCTGACTCAAGCCTACGTGCCGGTAAGTTGTTACCACTTAAAGAAAATGTTGATTTGGCATTAGCATTGCCAGGCACAGAGTGCGTTGAAAATGTGATTGTGGTTTACCGTAATGCAAACCCGATCGAGATGAAACCGGGTCGTGATTTGTGGTATCACCTTATTATTATGGAGGTGGATGCAAACTGTCCTCCAGAACCAATGAAGGCCGAAGACCCTTTATTTATTCTTTATACCTCTGGCTCGACGGGGAAACCTAAAGGAGTGTTACATACTACAGGTGGTTATCTGGTGTACGTAGCGAGTACCTTTAAAGAAGTTTTTGATTTAAAACAAGATGATGTGTACTGGTGTACCGCTGATGTCGGCTGGATTACAGGCCATAGTTATCTAATCTATGGACCATTGGCAAATGGTACGACGACCTTAATGTTCGAAGGTGTGCCTCAGTATCCAACATGGGCACGTCTTGGTCATGTGGTCGATAAACATAAAGTCTCTATTTTATATACAGCGCCAACCGCGATTCGTGCCATGATGCGAGAAGGTGATTCGTATGTACGCGAAAGTAACCGTAGTAGTTTGCGTTTGTTAGGTTCAGTGGGTGAACCTATTAACCCAGAGGCTTGGAACTGGTATTACAACGTTGTTGGTGAAGGCCGCTGTCCAATTGTTGATACATGGTGGCAAACCGAAACAGGTGGTATTTTGATTGCGCCATTACCGGGGGCAACAGCTTTAAAACCAGGTTCGGCAACGCGTCCTTTATTTGGTATTCAACCAGCTATTGTAGATGGTGAAGGCAATGAACTAGAAGGCGCTGCCGAAGGTAACCTTGTGATTAAAGATTCATGGCCGGGCCAGATGCGTACCATTTGGGGTGACCCAGATCGCTTTATTGAAGCTTACTTCTCGACCTTTAAAAATACTTATTTTACAGGTGATGGCGCCCGCCGTGATGAAGATGGCTATTACTGGATCACGGGTCGTGTTGACGATGTCTTAAACGTTTCAGGCCACCGTCTAGGTACGGCTGAAATTGAAAGTGCTCTTGTATCGCATGAAGCGGTGGCAGAAGCTGCTGTTGTGGGTATGCCGCATGATATTAAAGGGCAGGGTATTTGTACTTTTGTGACTTTGCAGGCGGTTCCAGAGTCGGAAGAACTGCGAAAAGAGTTAATTAGCTGGGTACGTAAAGTACTTGGACCAGTGGCTTCACCAGATGCACTGCACTGGGCGCCGGCATTACCTAAAACCCGTTCGGGTAAAATCATGCGCCGTATTTTAAGAAAAATTGCAGCGAATGAACTGGATAGTTTGGGCGATACCTCAACCCTAGCTGAACCTGCTGTGGTGGATCAACTGATTGCGACAGTTTATCCTGATAGACAAAAATAACGTTTTAATAAAAAAGCCCCGATAGGGGCTTTTTTATTAAGCCTGTTTAAGATTTTGCAAGAAAGTCAGCAGTATTTTGTACGCTCGCAAACATACCAAGAGCAGCTAAAAAAGCAGTTTGTACATCTTCGGCTTTAACAGTTTTTCCGTTATGGCTTAAATCACGGGTCGCAGTGGCATCTCCAATTAAGATGGGTTGATAACCTAACTCTTTGGCTGCACGTGTGCCAGAATCAATACAAATATGTGTCATCATGCCTGTGATCACGAGTTGTTCAATTTGATGTGCTTTTAAAAGTTCTTTTAAATTGGTTTCTAAAAAACTGTTTGGATAATGCTTTGTCACGATTAATGAATCACCGCCAGCACTAAGTTCTGGATGAAGTAAAACACCTTCAGTATTTTCTTGAAAGAAGCTGGCTTGTGGCGGGTTAATATGTTGCACATAAATAATCGGTAAATCTTTTTTATTAAAATATTGCTCGAGCTGTTTTATTTTATCGAGCGCTTGATCTGGTCCAACCAATTCCATTTTGCCATTTTTAAAATAATCATTTTGTACATCGATAACTAATAGTGCTTGTTTCATGAGAATACTCTTGTTGGTATAAGATAAAACAAGGTTATTCTCTGCCCGCAAAATCGGCTATAGTCCTATGAAAGCATTATCGCCAGTTTTCTTTCGTTATGAAAAATGAATATTGAATTAGACCCTATTGATCTAAAAATTATTGCATTGCTCAAGCAAGATTCTCGCTTAACAAATAAAGAAATTGGGCAGCGTGTTCATCGGACAGGGCAGGCAGTAGGTGCTCGAATTGCTCAGTTAATGGATGCAGGTGTTATTAAAAATTACACCATTGCCGTGCAATACAGGCATAAACAATTTATTCATTTGCATTTAAATGAACTGCGCTCCTTTGAAGAAATTGAAAATTTAGTAAAGCAATATGAACAAATCGATGAGTGCTTTAAGGTTATGGGTAATGCGTGTTATATGATCGTTAGTCATTTCGAACCAGCAGAACTCAATGCTTTTATTGAAGTCCTCTCAAAATGGTGTCGTTACTCAGTTGAAACTGTTATTCGAGAAGTAGAGAAAGCTTAAAAAATAAAAGCTCCAAGCCGAGTCTTGGAGCCAATATGTCTTTATTTTTATTTATTGTTTTTATTGTCTTGCGCTGTTTTAACTGGAGGTTTTAGGCTGATTTAGCTTGAATTTCTACCTCCTTTTCCTGTTGTAGTTCTAACTGGCGAACGAGCGGCAGAACTTTTTCACCAAAGTATTCCACCTCTTCAATAAAGTGTAAGAAACCTGAAAGAATCAAGTCGACACCTACATTTTTAAGCGCCACAATCCGCTCTGCAATTTGCTGAGGTGTACCAATTAAATTGGTTTTAAAGCCATCATTATATTGAACTAAATCTTCAAAAGTTGATTTTGCCCAGTTGCCTTCTTGTTCTGGTGAAGCAGCACCCGCTTCGCGAGTTGCATCGCCAAACGCATTTACTGCTTCAGTATTGGCTTTATCAATAATTTCTTGAAGTACCGCTTTTGCTTCTTCTTCTGTATCTCGAGCAATAATGAAAGCATTTACCCCAATTTTAACTTGATGGTTATTGGCTTTCGCTTTATTACGAATGTCTTCGACCTGTTTTTGAATTTCTTCGACAGTATTACCGTTGGTAAAATACCAGTCAGACACACGAGAGGCCATGTCACGTGCGGCACGTGAACTACCACCTTGAAAGACTTCAATATGGGGTTTTTGCAGAGGTTTTGGTTTAAGAGTGTAATTCTGAAATTGGTAATACTTACCATCGAAACTATAGTTATCGGTGGTCCAGATTCCTTTTAGCGTGCGAATAAACTCTTCAGAGCGAACATAACGCTCATCATGCTCAGGCCACTCTTCACCAATCGCATCAAACTCGCCTCTGAACCAGCCACTTACCACATTAATGGCAATACGACCTTGAGTTAGATAATCAATCGTAGCCAACTGTTTAGCTGCAAGTGCCGGTTTCCAAGGGCCGGGCAGAATAGCCGCAATCACTTTGAGTTTCTCAGTTTTTGCAAGTAATGCATGACTGAAACTCACAGACTCATGCTGGTTTTCTGCCCCATAGCCCGCCGTAAAACGAATTTGGGTGAGCGCATATTCAAAACCATTGTTTTCGGCTGCCTGTGCAAGTCGAACATTGTAGTCATAACTCCAGTCTGTACGCTGTTCGATGTTACTTACGACAAGGCCACCGCTTACATTTGGTACCCAATAAGCAAATTTAATTGGTTGTTGTAATTGCGTCATGGTGCTCTCTCCCCATTCGTTATTTTTATTTAGCTATATTGCGCTTAGGCAACATGCGTTAATGATTTACCGGACTTATGATGCAAACGAGATTCTGCTGCATCGAGATTTGGTACAGCTGCTGAAGGCAATACTTCTTCTTGCTCAATTTGCTTGTTAATACCGAGCTCTTGATTCGCTTGCTGAGATTTAGGTTTAACCACTTCAGCACGTTTACCTTTCGCTGGCGCCCATTCTAAAATTGGCAATGCACGCGCTACGGCTAGCGTAATACGGTCAGATAACTGTTCACTTTTCACCGTATATTCAGGAGTAAAGTCGCGATCTGTTGCGTATACGCCAATTGGTAAAGTTTGTGCCTGAAAGAAGCTAAACAATGGGCGAAGCTGATGCTCTAGTACGAGTGCATGACGATCACTACCGCCTGATGCAGCTAAAAGTACAGGTACATCTACTAATGCAGTTTGTTCAACAAAGTCAAAAAAGTGTTTGAAAAGGCCTGTAAAAGAAGCACGGTAGACAGGTGTACCAACAATTAAGGCATCTGCTGCTTCAACCGCTGCAAGGTCATCTTGTACGCGCTGCGGGAGCTGGTTGCGATAAAATGCGCCGCCTAATAAGGGCCCGATTTCACTCAATTTAATAAAGTGAACTTTAATATCAATTGCTTCAGATAACTCATCAAGAATGGCCTGAACCAGACTTTCGGTTTTAGATGGCGTATTCAAACCACCAGAAACAGCAACAATATTTAAGGGTTTTGATGATGCGATACCAGTCATGATTTGGTTCCTAAGCCTAAAAAAGAAGATTGGACTTATTAATCAACAATGCTGGCGAACTGTAAAATAACGAAATTGGTCAACCTTATCAGTTTTAAATATAAAACCCGAATCGTTGATTTTTATTATTTAATAGCGAGTTAAATAACTGTTTTTATTTTATATAATTATTGACGATATATTTTTTAGAATAAAAATAAAGCTTATATAAAAAACAGATTAATTTTGATTAAAAGATAAAAAACATCTGAAAATCGAAGCAAAGGTCTGTATTTAACAACATTTTGCATAAAAATGGATAAGATGAGCATATCTTTCATCTAAATAGTAGGGTTACAATAGGCCATACTTATGCTCAAGATTACTTTAATCGCTTATGAATATTTTAATCGTTGATGATCATCCTTTGTTTCGTCATGCTTTGATTCAAGCAGTACGTTATAGCCTGCCGCAGGCACAAATTCATGAAACAGCTTCGGTTGATGAGTTTTATGAGCGTTTGGAAAATGGGGCAGAACCTGATCTGGTATTACTTGATTTAAACTTACCGGGTGCTTCAGGCTTTTCGGCTCTGGTCTATGTAAGAGCACAATATCCATCTATTCCTATTATTGTGGTTTCTGCACACGAAGAAGCGTCAATTATTCAACGTGCAATTGCGCATGGTGCAATGGGTTATATTCCTAAATCGGCTCATCCAAGTCATATTGGCGAAGCAATCCGTCAAGTGTTAGATGGGGAAATCTGGCTACCGCCAAACTTGCCATCAAATATTAATCTTGATCCGAGAGCGGCAGATGAAACTGCTTTGGCTGAACGTATTCAGTCGTTAACGCCTCAGCAATTCCGAGTTTTGATGATGGTTGCAGAAGGTTTATTAAATAAACAAATTGCTTATGAACTCGATGTTTCAGAGGCTACCATTAAAGCGCATGTAACGGCTATTTTTAGAAAACTAGGCGTACAAAATCGTACACAGGCTGTATTGGCAATTAGTGCATTAAATATTGAAGATAAAAAAATCTAAAATAAAAAAGACCTCAATTGAGGTCTTTTTTATATGTTCCCCTTAGGCAAGGCAATCTTGCTTAGGTGTTAGGCTGTCGCAGTACAGTGGGTTAAGAGCACATTGCAAATCATCAATTTGTTCTTGGGTCACATAGCCTTTGCTTTTTAAATATTCAGCCACGCGGTCATCACGCAAGCTTAAGAAAGCCGCATCATAAACACCTAAATCAACAAAGAGAGCTGCGGTTTCTAGGCTATTGAACCGGTCAAGGAAAATATCATTGCCATACATTAAGAAGATATGGTCAAGTTTTGCTTTTTCATCTACATGCAAACGTTCAGCAAGTTGATGTGGAGGTGTCTTAATAAACAGCAAGTCAGAAAGCTCATCGAACTGAGTCATATCTAACTGGTTTTCTCCGAGTTTGACATGACCAAGCCAAGCCTTGAAAACCAGAACAGCACCACCGCGTAGAAGCATACTCCAGATTTGATGGCGTGTCTCATGGTCAAGGTTTTCACTTTCAGCAGTAAGAACTTTTAAGAAGTTCTCTTCTTGTTGGGCTAATTTATCAAATAAACCCAAGCCTTGCGGATGATAGGCAGCAGGCGCAAATACATCAAAATTTAGATCATGAAATACATTAAGTGCGAGAGGTACAGCACACTGATAAATAGTATTGAGTGCTTTGATATGTGCTTCGCTAAGCTTGCTATGCGGAAAAATACTTTGCCAATCTAACTCAGGAAGTAAGGCATTGGCACTGTATTGACGATAAAATTGTTGAGACGAGAGTTGCCCTTGGGGGGTGTTATCAGAAATATTCATGGCAGTTATCCTTTGCATTCATTCTAGAGCAGTGAAACTATATAGATTGGAAATCGATTTGATAATTCGTTATACAATTTAAAAATTCGTTTTGAATATTTATGTGTCATGAAGAATGCAAGTAGAATACGACTAAAGTCGTATAAGGTGATTTTTCGTAAATAATCTATAATAAAAACAATTAATTATTAAATTGTAACTAAGTATACAAGTGTTCACTTACAAAAAAGGTGGGCTTTGCCATAGAAAAAAAGGCATTGGAAATTTTGGTCAATGATTTACCGGGTAAAAGTAGACTTTTTGAGCAGTTCTGCCTATTGGCTTAAATTCAGTCAAACATTTTTGCCAAGAACCGCTCCCCAAACTTATCAAAGGTTGGGAAGCGATAAATGATTAGTCTGTCGTGCTGGCAATTTTAAGCCCAGATAACCATGCTCTTAATGAAGCTGGTTTTAACGGCTTTTTGAGTAAAACAATATTCAGTTCTTTTAATTGCTGCGGTAACTCTGGGTGCGAGTCCGCTGTGATTAAGGCAACAGGAACATCTTCTTGACGATTTTGAGTAATAAAATCAACCCCAAGTTGATTGTGGTTTAAATGCTGGTCAATGAGCCAAACCTGAATATTCTCTTTTTGAATAATTTCTAGCGCCTGTTCAGGTTCAGTCGCTTTGAAAACTTGATAACCCCATCGTCCTAATAAACTACTCATTCCTTCAAGAATAGTTTCATCATTGTCTAGGCACAAAATACGGTAAGCTTTAGTTTTTAAAGGTACGGCTTGTACAGCTGGTGTTGCAACTTTTGGTGGCTCGACAACAGGTACTTCAATCATAAAGCATGAGCCTTTGCCCAACTCTGAGTAAACATGAACAGGGTAATTTAGCAAACCTGTCATACGTTGTACGATGGCAAGTCCTAGCCCTAAACCTTGTTCACCCCAAGGTGATAAATGCCCGCAGCGCTCAAACTCTTGGAATAGCTTAATTCGTTGTTCTTCGGCAATACCTGGTCCAGTATCCCAAACCCCAATTCGAATATGTCCAGACTGCTGCGCAGAGCGGAGTACACCCACCACCACTCGACCTTTAGCGGTATAACGCAAAGCATTACTGACAAAGTTCTGAATAATACGACGAATCCACTGCGGGTCGGTATCGATCCAGAAAGACACATCGTGGACTTTCAGTGAGATATTTCGCTGAGCAGCGATCGATTTAAACTGCAACTCAAGATCACTGAGCAAATCATGCAACGGATAAGGTTGTCTCTTTGGTTGTATGGTGCCGCCTTCCAAACGTGCAATATCGAGTAGGGCAGAGAGCATACTTTCTGCTCCATAGAGTGCTCGGTCAAGCTGTTGTAGGGTCTGGCGGTCTTCTTCGGTCGAAATACTTTGCTCAAGAACGGTACTAAACAGACGAGCAGCATGCATAGGCTGTAATAGATCGTGACTTGCCGCGGCAATAAATCGACTTTTTGACATATTGGCCATATCAGCTTGTTCACGTGCAAGCTGTTGTTCAGTTAAGGCATCGGCAAGCTGTTGTGTTCTATCTTTTACGCGGGCTTCAAGCACGGCTTCGTTCGCACGGAAGGCCGTAATATCGGCAAATGTCGTTACAAAGCCTCCACCTGCAATCGGATTTCCTCGCATTTGAATTACACGGCCATCTTTACGAATACGTTCAAATTCGTGAGCACTTCCCACTTTCATCCAGTGAAGGCGTTTACGCACATGTTCTTCAACTGAACCGGGACCACATTCACCGCGTTCGGCGTTATAACGAATGAGGTCGGCAATTGGGCAGCCCACATAAACGAGGTCTTTTGGGTAACCAAACAGTTTTAAATATTGATTGTTCCATGCGACCAAACACATATTTTTATCCACCACGCTTACCCCTTGAGTCATGTGGTCAATCATGGTCATAAGAAGGTTCTGATTAAAACGTTGCCACTGCGATGCTTGGTCTAAAATATTAGCCACTTGCCCTAAAGCGAGGCCGTTATTAATCATTGCTGTTGTGAGCAACGTACGTGCAGAAGCGGCACCGATAATACCGGCCAGATATTGCTCGGTAAAACGCCACCACATGCCATTGGCAATACTATTCGGGTTGAGGGTGAGGTGATTTTGCTCACAAAAATTTTCGAACGCTTGCGTAGTGGGTTGCTCACCCGTAATTCTTTTGGCTAGGGCAAATAAATCACCCACTTTTAAGCGGGCCGCATCATGAGGAAGATAGGTTAAATCAGTAGAGGTGTGCGGTGATGGTAAAGGCTTTGTTTCATAATAAAAGAAGCTTTCTGCCTGAATTTGCTCAGCGACGCTTGGCCGATAAATTTTTGAAATCCAGATATATAAAACAATATTTAAACCGAGTGACCAAATAACACCATGAGTTAAAGGTGCAAATGACTCAAAACCAAATAAAGATTCCGGGCGTAGGGCATTAATGCCGAAAGGACCGAAAAGTAAAATACTTTGAGCAGTTTCCTGATAGGCTTCAGGCAAGCTACGCAAAATAGTTGGAAATAGTAATGTATAACTCCACATTAAAAATCCAATAATAAGTCCTGCATAGACGCCTTGACGGCTTCCGCCACGCCAATACAAACCACCAATCAGTGCAGGTGCAAACTGTGCTACAGCACTAAAGGCCAATAAGCCGAAAACTGAAAGTTGGTTAATGTCATTAAAGAAATGGAAGAATAAAAAGCCAAGTAGCATCACCGCAACAATACTGATACGGCGGCTAAATTTAAGAACTTTAGGTAAATGCTTATCGTGACGTGACAGCAACTTAAATCGCCATAGAGCAGGCATAATCAAGTCGTTACTGAGCATAATAGACAATGCTACTGATGACACCAGTAACATACCTGTTGATGCAGAGAACCCGCCTAAAAAGGCCAGTAATGCCAGCCACTCTTGGTTATAACTTAAAGGCAATGACAGCACAGCCACATCAGGCACGGTCAGAAACTTCGGTGCGGCATGTAAAGCCCAGCTTGCAATCGGAATAATGGCAAGAATAGTTAAAATGAGATAAACCGCGAACCATTTACGGGCACCGCGAATATGCTTCTCATCGCGGAGTTCGACCACCGCCACGTGGAACTGACGTGGTAAGCAAATAATGGCTAAGCCCGCCAATAATGTTTGAATCCAGAAGGTTTCGGGTACACCAAAGAGCTGAACTTCCTGAAAAGTTTGGTTTACATCAGAGGTCATTTGGCTCAGGTTGGCCGGTGATTCAAAAATAAAAAATAAAGCGACACAAAGTAAGGCAAATAACTTCACAAATGATTCAAATGCAACCGCAAGCATGAGGCCGCCGTGTTGCTCCGTGTTTGCAATCTGCCTTGTACCAAAAATCATGGCTAAAATCGCAAGCACACTGGTGAGCAATAACACACTGTTGGTCGTCGTATGAATATGCGAGCTTTGCTCCATAATGACCGAGGTACTTAACGCAATCGCACGGAGCTGTAACGCGAGGTAGGGGATAATCGCAATAACTGCAAGAATAGTCACCAACGATGCGAGTACACCACTTTTACCATAGCGTGCCGCGACAAAGTCAGCGATTGACGAAATCGCATGATGCTGACGAACTCGACCTAGACGCCGCCAGATGTCATAACCAAACCAGACAAATAACAGTGGACCTAAATAAATAGGTAAGAAGATGACGCCTTCACGTACGGCAGCCCCAGTTGCGCCATAGAATGTCCATGAGGAACAATAGACACCTAAAGTTAAGCTAAATAAAAACATACGGCCACGCGTGCTAAGACGACTGGCATGCTTCTCACCAAAAAAAGCACAGACAAATAAAAGCGCAATATAAAGAGTGAGCACCCCAATAATCAGCCAGCTGTTCATATGACCTACATAAGTGAAACCTTATGCCTATCATAACCCAAGCTGAAACAAAGCTATAAATTGATTAAATTTTAACGACCAAAGTCTAAGTTACGACTGAGCTGGAATCTTGCTAACTTTAATAATGAAAAAATACATTAAAAAAAAGTGACCAAGGTTGGGCACTATGTAAGGAGTTTGGTTATGGATCAAAGCCAAGTAGAACAGATTCTACGTAATCCAAAGTTTCAAAAAATGGTCAAGAAAAAAAGTGCATTAAGCTGGACGCTCACAATCATCATGTTAGTGCTTTATGTGGGCTTTATGCTACTTGTGGGCTACAACAAAGAATTTTTGATGAGTTCCTTTAGTGGTGGTGTAACGACATGGGGGATCCCGCTAGGTTTAGGAATTATTGTTTTATCTTTCCTACTTTGTGGTGTGTATTCCTATATCGCAAATAATACCCTTGACCAATTGAGTGAAGAAGCGTTGAAGGAAGTTGAAGCCATCACGCATGAGAAAGGACTACACTAATATGAAATGGAATTCATTCAAAGCGAAAGCCTTATTGGCAGCAGCATCGCTATATTCAACTGTTGCTATGGCAAGCCCGGACTTAGGTGAAGCAGAACAGCAAGCTACCAACTGGCATGCCATTATCATGTTTATCATCTTTGTTGGCTTTACCTTGTTTATTACCAAATGGGCGGCTAAACAAACTCAATCGGCGCAAGACTTCTATACTGCTGGTGGTGGGATCAGTGGTTTCCAAAACGGTTTGGCGATTGCGGGTGACTATATGTCAGCAGCGTCATTTCTTGGTATTTCTGCAATGGTGTTTAGCTCAGGTTTTGACGGCTTGCTCTATTCACTCGGGTTCATGGTCGGTTGGCCAATCGTTTTATTCTTGGTGGCAGAACGCTTACGTAATCTTGGTAAATATAACCTTTCAGACGTAGTGTCATTCCGTCTTGAAGAAAAACCAGTTCGTACTTTAGCTGCTTTCAGCTCGCTTGTTGTAGTCGCGTTCTATTTGATTGCACAAATGGTAGGGGCAGGTCAGCTCATCAAACTATTATTTGGTTTGAACTATAACATTGCAGTTGTGATTGTCGGCTTGCTCATGATGGCATACGTTATTTTCGGCGGCATGCTAGCAACCACATGGGTACAAATCATTAAAGCAGTGATGTTATTAAGTGGTGCAACTTTCATGGCCTTTATGGTGATGAAAGCGGTTGGTTTCAGCTTTAGTAATATGTTCACCCAATCAATTGAAGTGTTCAGTAAAGTTCATGATGTAAGCTTTGAAGATGCTGCAAAAATTATGGGACCAGGTAAACTTGCCGCAAACCCGATTGATGCCTTATCTCTTGGCTTGGCACTCATGTTTGGTACAGCAGGTCTTCCACACATTCTTATGCGTTTCTTCACGGTAAAAGACGCAAAAGAAGCGCGTAAATCGGTTGTCGTTGCAACAGGTTTTATTGGTTACTTCTATCTTTTAACTTTCATTATTGGTTTCGGTGCGATCCTTTTCGTATCAAATAACCCGCAATTCCTTGATGTTGCGAAAATGGCAATGACCGGCAAACTTGAGCTTGTTGGTGGTAACAATATGGCAGCCGTGCATTTAAGTGACGCTTTAGGCGGTGACTTATTCATGGGCTTCATTTCAGCAGTAGCGTTCGCAACGATTCTTGCTGTTGTTGCTGGTTTAACGCTTTCAGGTGCATCTGCGATCTCACACGATTTATACGCTAACGTATTTAAAAAAGGTCAAACCACGCCAGCTTCTGAGCTTCGCATGTCAAAAATCGCGACGCTTGGTTTAGCAATCTTTGCCATGATTTTAGGTATTTTGTTTGAAAAGCAAAACGTAGCATTCATGGTAGGTTTAGCATTCTCTGTAGCGTGTTGTGCAAACTTCCCAATTCTTGTTCTTTCAATGTTCTGGAAAGGTTTAACAACTCGTGGTGCGGTCATTGGTGGCGTAGTTGGTCTTGTAACAGCGGTTGTACTCATTATTCTGTCTAAAGCAGTATGGGTAGATACTTTAAAAATCTCTGACACCCCAATTAACCCGTTCAATGGTCCTGCATTATTTGCAATGCCTTTGTCGTTCCTTTGCTGCTGGTTCTTCTCGGTAACTGACAGCTCAGCACGTGCGAAAAAAGAACGCGCTTCTTTCGATGCTCAATATGTTCGTTCAATGACAGGTATTGGTGCTTCTGGTGCATCAGACCACTAAAATCAAAACCACTTGAACATCTCAAAAAAGCCCTACGGGGCTTTTTTTATTTATCTCATAAAGTGTATTGAAAGAAGCTCCTTAATAAAGAACAACTTGTTTATCCTATTTTTTGTACAGTATGATTTTCTATAATCCAAAACATAATGAAAAAATGGAAAATAATTAAATGCGATCTATCATTGAATTCTGGTCGAGCTTTCGATTGTTGCCTTCTGCATGGCTGCTGTTGGTACAATTCATTTTACTTATTCTGGCTATGCTGACTTTTGATAACGAGGCTTATAGGACCTTAACTTGGGCGCTAGGGGTACTTGCATTACTCATTATTGCTAAAGTTATTCGCCAAACGCCCATGTTCACTTTTCTCGGTCTCGCATTTGTCAGTGGGGCAATTATAGCTTCGGTCTTTATTTTATTAGGCTATAGCAATTTAACCATCCAGATTTTTGCCCATAGCTGTGAAGCCTTAGCTTACTTTTCGGCTGCTTATGGTTTATTTCGCTATATGTTTGCCGACCGATATTTAACCCGCGATGAGTTGTTTGCAGCTGCCGCAGTTTTTACCTTGCTGGCTTGGGGATTTGCATTTTTATATAACATTTGTCAGTTACTCATTCCTAATAGCTTTCAAAATCCAAACCACATCCATCACTTACAAACTTGGTTAGATTTACTGTTTTTAAGCTTTAGTTTGCAGTCAGCTACGGGACTGTCTGACTTAATGCCCCTTAGTCCACCAGCACGTGTTTTAGCGATGTTACAGATGTTTTGTGGAGTGATGTATTTAGCCCTAATAGTCACGCGTTTAATCGCTTTACAATATATCAAGCACACGCCTAAAAAGAATTCTGATAAATAAAGAAGGAGGTGTTTTAATTTATTTACACCTTTGTAACTGCAATATTATTTAAGTTTATTTAAAGTATTATCGGCTTTCTCTATTGAAAGATATAACTTTGTTCATTCCTGAATGTCTTTATTGGCTTTAAGCCTGTCATTTTCATTAAAATAACATGGAGGATTTATGCCTTCCAAACAAGCGAGTTGGTTCGCAAATGTTAATCCCAATGTCTTTTTGGGTACGGTCATTATTATTGCTTTGTTCTTAGCAGTTGTTGTGATCGCTCCGAGTTCTTTTGAACTTCTCACGCAACAGTTAAAGCAGTGGATCACTGATTCTTTTAGTTGGTTCTATGTCTTATCGGTTGCCTTCTTTCTTATCCTACTCATTTATATTGCCTGTTCTGCGATTGGACGTATTAAATTAGGCCCTGACCATAGCCAGCCCGAATATAGTAACGGATCATGGTTTGCCATGTTGTTTACTGCGGGTATGGGTATTGGCTTAATGTTCTTTGGTGTGGCTGAACCTGTCATGCACTATGTCAACCCACCAAGTGGTGAGCCACAGACAATTGAGGCAGCACAACAAGCTTTACGTGTAACCTTTTTCCACTGGGGCTTACATGCATGGGCAATTTACGCCGTGGTCGGTTTAGCATTAGCTTATTTTGCTTATCGGCATAATTTACCGCTAAAAACCCGTTCAGCACTGTATCCACTGATTGGTAAAAAGATTTATGGACCGTGGGGCGACAGCATCGATATATTTGCGACCATTGGTACGGTATTTGGTGTAGCGACTTCTCTCGGATTTGGTGTTACCCAGATTAACTCTGGTTTACATTATCTATTTGGTATTGAGCAAAGCACTACTACTCAGGTTTTACTCATTATTTTTGTGAGTATTCTCGCTTCATTATCTGTGTTTTTAGGGTTAGATAAAGGGGTCAAACGTTTATCAGAGCTAAACTTAGTATTAGCTTTAATATTATTAGTATTCGTTTTTATCGCTGGTCCTAGTATTTATTTACTTCAGACCACTATTCAAAACACTGGGCAGTATATCTCTAACCTTTTTACCATGACATTCAATTTATATGCTTATCAGCCGAATGGATGGATTGGGGGATGGACGATTTTATATTGGGCTTGGTGGATTTCTTGGTCGCCATTTGTAGGTATGTTTATCGCAAGGGTTTCACGTGGTCGTACCATTCGAGAATTTATTGTCGGGGTACTCCTCATTCCAACAGGCTTTACCATTATCTGGATGGGCTTTTTAGGAAATGCTGCGTTATTTAGCATTATCCATGAACATCAAACCACTTTGATTCAGGCTGTTCAGCAAGACTCGTCAGTTGCTCTATTTGAGTTTTTAGGACACTTGCCATGGTCAGGTGTCATGAATATTCTGGCGACTATTTTGGTGGTTTTATTCTTTGTGACTTCTGCTGACTCAGGGGCATTGGTTACTGACTACTTAACAGCAAAAACAGAAAATTCACCTACTTGGCAGCGCCTGTTCTGGACAGTGCTTATGGCGGTGTTGGCTATTATTTTACTCTTGGTGGGCGGTCTTGCGGCGCTTCAGTCTTCAATCATTATGAGTGCGTTGCCTTTTACCGTAGTCATGCTGCTAATGAGTTGGGGCCTAATAAAAGCTTTGCATCTTGATGTCACTAAAATGATAGCAATTCAAGAAGCTCGCATTACACCACGCGCCATTCATAACCCTAGAAGCTGGCAGCAGCGCCTTGGTTTAATCATGCATTATCCTCATAGTGAAGAAGAGGTGAAGCAATATATTGAAAAGCAGGTTTCACGTGCTTTTGAAAATATTCAGCATGAGTTTAGACGCCGCCATCTTGAGGTGTCGATTAGTGAAGTGGAAGATGGTATGCAGCTTCGAGTCGATCATCATCATGAAATTAATTTTATTTATAAAGTTGTTTCACGTGAAACAGTACCTCCAAGTTTTTTAATTGGTCGTACAGAAGCAGAAGACGGTCAGTATTTTCAAGCTGAGGTATTTTTGAGAGAAGGCGGACAAAACTATGATGTAATGGACTGGACTCAGGAAGATTTGATTCAGGATATTATTGATCAGTACGAACGTCATTTACATTTCTTAAATATCGTACGCAGTTAATAGCCATAAAAAAAGGACTCAATTGAGTCCTTTTTTTTAATTCAATTTCTAAATTAAATTAGAAACGGAATTTAGCATTTAAGCCGATAGTTTGTGTATCGTAGCTAGACTTTTTAACGTCAGCTTTCATGTAAGATGCACCAACTGCTAAAGCAGGAGTGATGAAGTAGTTTACGTTACCACCCCAAGCTTGGCGGAATTCACCAAGGTCATTACCTTTGATGTCAGCTTCGCCATCGTTACCCACGAAAGTAGCGCCAACACTTAACTTAGGAGTTAAGTAAAGGTCAGTTTTTAAACCGTATTGGTTTTCTTGACCGAATGCACCAGCAGCTTCAAAACCGATTGCCATGTTAGTTCCATCGATTGGACCAACATATTTAGCACGTGCTGTAACAGCATCTTGGTCGTTTTGGATAGCAGCAGTTTGGTTAACAGCAGAGTAGATACCGTTACCGATGATACCGAAGTTATCTAAAGCGAATTGGTTAGCAACACTTGTATAACCAACAGTCATTAAGAAGTTAGGTAACAACATAGCACCAACTTCTAATGCATAACGGTCACCGTTGTCATCTTTAGAGAAGTTGTTTTTACCATCAACATCAGTGTGGTTGTAAGTTGCGCTAGCATATACAGGAAGGTAAGGAGTTGGAACGTATGCCTCACCTTTAACACCGTATGTACCAATGTGGTAGTTTACGTTGTTTTGGTCATATTGTTGATAGCTATAACCTAAAGACACGCTAGAAGCTTGGTTTAAGAAAGCTGCTTCAGCTAAAGGACCCTTAGCTGTATCAACATTTTTCAAATAGAATGTACCAGCAACGTCACCAGTGAAGTTTTTATCATTTGCAGTTGTGTCAACATATTCAGATTGACCTTGAACTTCAAATTGATAAGCATGAGCACCGGTCATGGCTAATAATACAGCAGTGGCTAAACCAAGTTTTTTCATAATCATTTCCAGCATTAACAAGAGATAAAGCTGGGGTCATTGTATTGTAACAATTTATGAAGTCAATAATAGATGAAACGTAATGTTAAGGAAATTTGACACTTATGTTAAAAATGGTTAAAAAAACAACAATTGAAGTGTATTATGTCAACCTGCTAAAAAAATGAACATTAACAAGAGTCTAAACCTTAAGTTTCATAGGGAATTGACACTAAATAGTTTAAAAATAATTACATTTACAATTGAAAAAAGCGATTTTATTAATCGGTTTTAACGTTAATATATTTGTCGACTTGTTTAATAAATAGCCACTCAAACATTATTCTTTTTTCAATTTTGCTGTATTTTGAGTAATAGTTAACACTATTTTGATAAGTTCATCTAAATAATCTATCTATTTTGAATTATTATATAATTGAATAAAGCAAAGAAAATATGTTTTTAAACTAAAAAAACGATTAAAAAATTAATTCTGATCAATTTAATCAACTTTACAAAATTAGAGATAAGTCACACAATTCAATTGCAAAGTTCACTATCTAACATTTTTAGAGTTGGAAGTGCTTTCCCAGATACGATGTGTTATCACATCAGACTTTACGAGCTCAGCTTTCCCCAAGGTTGAGCTTTTTTTTATCTATAAGAAAACATTAATATTTATTAAAAAAATACATGAAATTTCTTCTATTGAGTGTGTATAAAAAAGAACCCAGCTGAGGGCTGGGTTTAGGATGCTGGGAGAAACATCCAAGAGGAAAAAGAAGCTAATTATAGGATTGCGAAATTTACATCATCTGTAAAATGGAGTTTTGCTATAGCCATCATTTGCTCTTTCGATCAAATTTTTAAGAAATAGAAAAGATGAAAGCGTATATTGCGTTAATCGAACTTTGTTGCTGAACTTCTGTTCAGTAAAGTGCTAGGATGCGGATTAATTACTTCATTCTATAGTAGTGATCATGGTAGGACATTTACGGAGTACCAGCTAGAAATGTCAGGATTACGTTCAGAACATATCAGTAATCGACTGTTTTTCTTCATGTTGGTCATTATTTTGTCCTTACTGTTTATGGCGGTTCCGCTTATTGTCAGCAGTTATCAAGAGTACTTAAAAACTAAACAGGCTTTGGTTGAAATTAAAAGCTTAAGATCAATTGCTGAAGTTGCAAATAAAGTCTCTAAAGAACGTGCGCCCGCAAATAAATTAATGTCGAGTAACGCTGCCGATTTTTCAAAAAATCAAAAAAACTTAAAAGAATATCGCCTTTCTGTTGATCGCCAACTTAATGAAACTATTCATATTTTAAAAGAAGAAGGTTATACCGATTTAGCAAATACTTTAGATACTAAATTTAGAGATGATTTAAAACAGGCTCGCGCTGTAGTTGACTATTATGTTGCAACTCCTGAACAAGCGAGAAGCTCTATACAATTCGATAATGCAATTTTGGCTATGTTTGGAGCTTGGGATAGCTGCCGAGAAGTTTTACAAAATTTGATGCTACAGTTAAAAAGTAAAGATAGCCAAATTAACAATTACTTTACTTTGATTGTGGTGTTGACCGATATGCGGGATCAAGCTGGTCGTACCGCATCTAATGTTATTGCGCCTGTGACCTTTAAAGAAACCATACCTAATGATAATAGGGCGCGGTCTTTGCAGACTCAGCAGCAAGCACGCTACTTATGGGCACTTGTAGACACACTACAGTCAGAGCAAGCTAAAACTCCGGAATATCATCGCCTTTACTCAAGGGTTAAAACTGAATTTTTAGATAAAGGCGTACCTATTGTGGGTCAGCTTTTAGATGAAAGCCAAAAGCACCAAGCCTATCATTTAAATGGAACAGAACTGACAGACCAAATCGTTGATAAATTTACCACGGTTATTGATTTGCAAAAGTTTTTACTTAATAAAAGCGTCTTGATTGCATCTCAAGAAAACTATTTAGCAAAAAAGAAGTTTTTCCTTACTTTACTCATTTCAAGCATATCCTTAGCAGCAGCGTTACTTACACTAATTTATGCAAAGAGAAGGGTGTTTGAGCCTCTTATTCAGGCCCGTACCTTAATTCTTGATTTATCTCATAGCACAGATTACCCAATAGATGAGTTGAAACCTAAAAAAGGCGAATTTATTTCGTTGTTTGAAGCTATTGATCGTTTACAAAGGATGCTCAAGCAGCGAGATGCTTTTGAATTCCAGCTTAAAAATATTGCCAATACAGATCCATTAACGGGTGTATCCAATCGTTTGGCTTTATCTGAGTATTTAAAAATTGTTGAGAGTTACCCTCAAAAATTTTCTCAAACTTGTTTGATGATTATTGATATTGATCGCTTTAAACACGTGAATGATCAATATGGTCATATTGTGGGTGACCAAGTGATTCGGCGTATTGCAGATCAATTAAAAGCAAATGTACGGGCTTCTGATTTAATTGTTCGTTATGGTGGTGATGAGTTTTTAATTTTGTTAGAACAGGTGCAGTTTTTAGATGCACGTCTCTTGGCCGAAAAAATTCGTATTGCAATTTCTTTAGAGGAAATTGATCTATCTGGTACACAAGAAAAATTGCATGTATCGGTCAGTATTGGGTTTGCGATTGGAGCGACAAGCTGGATGGAGTTATTAGAGAACGCTGATCGTTCACTCTTAAGAGCTAAAGCTCGGGGACGGAATGTAGTAGAGGGATAGTTTTAAACCTTTGTAAACCTTATTTTGAAAAATCAAATTATTTATGTTTTATTAGAGTTTATTGGATTGAAATATATTGAATTATGAATGTATTAGATAAAGAAAAAAGATTAAAAGAATTATTAGAAAATAATATAAAGAATGAAAAAATTGGTGCTGTAATTGCAATTACAGGATCTTGGGGCATTGGTAAAACTTTTTTTTGGAGAAATTTTTTAGATAAACAATTATCTGATGAACGAGTTTATAAAAAAGATAATGTATTCAATCGGAAATATGCTTATGTATCACTCTTTGGATTAGAATCTTTAAGCGATCTCAAAACTCAAATTTATAGCAATATAGAAAGTTATCACTCATCAATAGAAATTCCTAAATGGATTAAAAGTCTACCTTCAATTTTTAAAGATACTCGTATTACACAATTAGGAATCAATGCGCCAGTTAAGTTGATTGATAGTTTAATGTTTGCACAAGTCAAAGATGCCATCATTTGCTTTGATGACTTTGAACGTATGTCTAATAAGCTAGATATTAAAGATGTTATGGGCTTGGCAAACTATCTAAAATTAGAAAAAAATTGTCAAATTATTCTAATTTTAGATGAAGATAAAACAGAGGCCGAAAATAAGAATAAATATGGTGATTACAAAGAGAAGTTAGTTGATGAAACAATAATCTTAAACTCTGTTGAACCTTTGATTCGGGAGAATACTAAAGGTATCGATGAGAAATTAATTAACCTAATGATTGATTTTTCTGAAAAATTAGAAATTCATAATTTTCGTTTTTTTCAAAAAGTGATTAAATTATTTCGACACTTTCTTACTGAGCTAACAAAAGATATTGCCTATTCAACAAAAGAAATTATCTTAATTCGGATTTTACAAGGTTACTTAATTCAAGATTTTCCAAACTTTGAATATAGTTGGGATGATTGTAAATATGTTACCGAAAAGGAGAGAGAAGCTTGGAGCCCTATAAAGAAAAAAATTTATGGAAAATTACAAAATATATCTTACTCATTCAATCGTGAGGATGAGTGGCTTATCGAATTTAAAAAATGGTTCGAGCAGAGAGATGTAATTAACTTTAGTGAATTGAGTAAGTTAGCTAACTCAGAATTAATATCTGAGGAAAATCAAAATGTACGTAATAAGATTTGGAGAATTTTTGAAAAAAGACATAATTTGGAATTGAATGAAAAAGATCTAGAGTATATTGCGTCTTTAGAACCTAAATATTTAGGAATAGAGGGATTTCGCAATTCTGCATTTATGTATGAAATTCTACGTAAATATCTACCAATCGAAGAGAAAGCTGAGAAATTTAAAGCAGGAATTATAAGTTATATTCACTCAGACTTAACAAGAGCGATTGCCCAAGCAAATAAAGAGCGGCAATTATGGGGATATGAAAGTAATATTTTTTATGAGTATATTGATGATTTAGCTAAAGATTATGTTGAAGAAAAAACTTTAAGTAATATTGCATCTTATTTTTTAAAGTGGGGTAATTTTGAGAGTGAAAATGATAAGGATCTGTTGCGAAAATTTTCATTTGATGAATGGTTTAAATATTTGACTGAAGAAATTTATAAGGAACCTTTTTTTATAGAGGGGGATGATAGCCTGATACAGTATTTAAAAAGATTATATTTAATAACCAGAGAAGATGATTCTATAGATTCAATAATTATAAGGGTTCTACAGAAAATTGGTCAGGAATCAGAATTTAATAAAAGATATATGCAGGATATTATTGAAAATCATTTAATGACAAAGACTTAAACTTTTTAAATAATTGATTATCCATTTTCTTCTAACCTCATCCATTAAAGAATGAAATTAGAAGAAAAGGAGTAGAAAATCACTTCAACATCGGTTTCAAGAAACGACCCGTATGGGAAATTTCAACCTCAGCCACTTGTTCAGGTGTACCTTCGGCAATGATCATACCACCGCCCGAACCACCCTCTGGGCCTAAGTCGACAACCCAGTCTGCTGTTTTAATGACATCAAGGTTATGTTCAATTACCACAATGGTATTACCCTTGTTGCGTAGCTCATGTAAAATATCGAGTAACTTGGCAATATCATGAAAATGCAGACCTGTTGTTGGTTCATCCAAGATATAAAGCGTTTTACCCGTATCACGTTTCGCTAACTCACGAGCCAGTTTGACACGCTGTGCTTCACCACCAGATAAAGTAGTAGCCGCCTGACCTAAACGAATATAGCCTAAGCCAACCTGAGTTAAGGTTTCTAAGCGGCGGTGAATAACTGGAATAGCACTAAAGAACTCAGCAGCATCTTCAACCGTCATTTCTAAAACATCAGAAATGTTTTTGCCTTTATAACCGACTTCAAGTGTTTCGCGGTTATAACGTTTGCCATGACATGCATCGCAAGGTACATACATGTCTGGTAAGAAGTGCATTGCGACTTTGATCATACCGTCGCCTTCACACGCTTCGCAACGTCCGCCTTTTACGTTAAACGAGAAACGACCCGCACTATAACCACGAGCTTTCGCTTCTGGTGTTTGAGCAAATAACTCACGAATTGGCGTAAATAACCCTGTATACGTTGCAGGGTTAGAACGTGGAGTACGTCCAATTGGACTTTGATCAATATCAACGACTTTGTCCAGATGTTGTAGACCATCAATCGAGTCGAACTTTTCAGCTGTTAAGGTCGTTGCACCGTTGAGCTGTGTTGCAGCCAGTGGGAGTAACGTACGGTTAATCAGTGTTGATTTACCTGAACCTGAAACACCAGTCACACAGGTCATAATGCCAAGTGGGATGGTTAAATCGACATTTTTTAAGTTATGACCCGCTGCACCTGAAAGTTTAATTTTTTCTTCAGGTTTAGGTGGTTGAGTTCGCTGTTTTGGCACTTCAATTTTGAGTTTGCCTGAAAGATATTGACCTGTAAGCGAGTCGGCATGTTTAGCCAGCTCATCATACGTACCTTCAGCAATGACAACGCCACCATGCACACCAGCACCAGGGCCGATATCAATAATATGGTCAGCTGCACGGATTGCATCTTCATCATGTTCAACGACTAGTACCGTATTGCCCAAATCACGTAAGCGAATTAGCGTTTGTAATAAACGGTCATTATCACGTTGATGGAGACCAATTGATGGTTCATCGAGTACATACATGACACCCATCAAACCTGCACCAATTTGCGAAGCTAGACGGATACGCTGGGCTTCACCACCCGATAGTGTTTCGGCAGAACGAGCCAGACTTAAATAGTTCAGGCCAACACTCACCAAGAAATGTAAACGCTCACGAATCTCTTTAAAGATTTTATCTGCAATTTCACCTTTGGCACCTTCAAGGTTTATACCTTGATAGTAACTTTCGGCATCTCCAATCGACATGCGGGTAATGTCGGCAATCGTTTTGTCTTTTACACGCACATGACGTGAAATTTCATTGAGACGTGAACCGCCACATGCATCACACGCTGCATTAGAGAGATATTGAGCTAAATCGTCTCGTACATAGTTACTTTCAGTTTCACGATAGCGACGCTCAAGGTGTGGCAAAATTCCTTCAAAAGGTTGCACGCGTGTATGTTTACGGCCACGTTCATCGATATAACTTAAATCGATTTTTTCTTTGCCAGTACCTTGTAAGAATTTCTTTTGCGTGTCTTTATCTAACTGATTCCAAGGTATATCAAGTTGAAAACCAAAATGGTCGGCAACTTTTTGCAGCATTGAATAGTAATAAGGACGTTGACGATCCCAACCACGAATAGCACCTTCACTAATTGCGAGCTCAGGGTTGGGAATGAGTTTTTCAGGACTGAAATGGCTACGTGTACCTAAGCCATCACAGACAGGGCACGCACCGAACGGGTTGTTAAATGAAAATAAACGTGGCTCAAGCTCTGCGACTGCGCGATCACATTCAGGGCATGAGTGTTTTGCAGAAAAAACGCGATCAGGGTGTTCGCCATTCATCCATGATAAAACAGCAATATCACCACCTAAACGTAGTGCAGTCTCAAATGATTCAGCAATACGGTTGCCTAAGTCATCACGTACTTTAAAGCGGTCAACAACGACTTCAATGGTATGTTTTTTCTTTTTGTCGAGTTCCGGTGGTGTATCAATATCAATGATTTCGCCATCAACACGGGCACGAACAAAACCTTGACCTTGTAGTTGTTCGAATAAGTTGCTGTATTCACCTTTACGCTCACGAACAACAGGGGCAAGCAACATGAGTGCAGTGCCTTCCTCAAGGTTTTTTACCGCATCGACCATTTCAGAAACAGTTTGCGCAACCATAGGTAAGTCGTGTTCAGGGCAATAAGGCGTACCGACACGTGCATAAAGCAGACGCAAATAGTCATAAATTTCGGTAATCGTACCAACCGTTGAACGTGGGTTATGGCTAGTAGACTTTTGCTCAATTGCAATGGCTGGCGATAAACCTTCAATCGAGTCAACTTCAGGTTTTTCCATTTGCGATAAAAACTGACGGGCATAGGCCGAAAGTGATTCGACATAACGGCGCTGTCCTTCGGCATACAAGGTATCAAAGGCAAGAGAAGATTTTCCTGAACCTGATAGCCCCGTAATTACCACAAATTTGTCGCGTGGAATATCGAGTGACACATTTTTTAAGTTATGGGTGCGTGCGCCTCGAATACGGATATGACTTTGGCTCATAAAACATCTCAATTGTGTATTGATGAAAATTTAGGTGTTGAGTGATCAGCCGCAGGGAGGTGTGACTGGTTATAAACAACAGACCCTATATATGATAACGATTTAAAATTGTTCAAGTGGTATAAAATGATTTAAAGCGACAAATTGTGACGGTTAAACGACAAACGACAAAATTTGTTTAATTAAGCAGGTTGTATTTTTAACATTCCTCATTCTACATTTCTACTCTAAGCAAATTTTAACCAGCAACATAATTTTGCTAGACGACTGGTCTAATAGTTGTTTATGATGAATGCATGAAACGATTAAATAAAAGCGAAACTACACGACAACACATTTTAGATACCAGTTTTGAACTGGTACTACATAAAGGTTTTGTCGGTGTTGGTTTGCAAGAAATTTTAAAGGCTTGTGACGTACCTAAAGGTTCGTTCTATCACTACTTTGCTTCAAAAGAGGCGTTTGGCTGTGCGTTGCTCGAGCAATACATGGCCAATTATAAAGTCCGTATGGAACAGCTTTGGCAGCACAGTGAGCAAAGTGCCCATGCCCGTTTAATGGCTTTATGGCAGGCGTGGATTGATGATCCGGTACATGGTAGCTGGGCTGAAAACTGCTTGATTGTGAAATTGGCAGCCGAGGTTTCGGACTTATCAGAAGATATGCGTCAAATTCTCAATGACGGTGTGCACAAACTAACCCAACGTTTGGCTTTACTAATCAAAGAAGGGCAACAAGAAGGATCAATTCCAAAACATATTGAACCTTTGAAAACTGCGCAAGTCATGTATCAGTTATGGTTAGGTGCTGCTTTACTCACAAAATTGTCGCAAGACAAAGCACATCTACATCTAGCCTTAGAAACCACCCAACAACTCTTAAAACCGATAGAGGAATAAAGCATGCGAAGTATTATCCATCGTAATTTTGGCGAACCTGTAGACGTTTTAGAGCAGGCGGATATGCCAAAGCCTGAACCAAAAGCAGGCGAAGTGCGTATTAAAACCATCATGTCTCCGATCCATAATCATGATGTATGGACAGTACGAGGAAGTTATGGCTATAAACCAACCTTACCTGCGATTGGTGGCAGTGAGGCAGTTGGTATTGTAGATGCGTTGGGTGAAGGTGTTGAACATGTACAGGTAGGGCAACGTATTGCCGTTGCGGCTGTACATGGCAGTTGGGCTGAATACTTTATTGCGCCAGCGCAAGGGATTATTCCACTCAATAATGAAATTGATGATGAAACAGCAGCGCAGCTGATTGGTATGCCAATTAGTGCACTCATGCTACTCGACTTTGTTAACGTTCAGCCGGGTCAATGGCTCATTCAAAATACGGCGAATGGTGCAGTCGGTAAAACAGTTGCCATGATTGCGCAGGCACGTGGTTTACCTGTGATTAATCTGGTTCGTCGTAGTGATGCAATTGCTGAGATGCAGGCATTAGGCATTCAACATGTTGTGGCAACTGATCAGCCTAACTGGAGAGAGCAAGTTAAACAGATTCACGGTGACCAACCTCTTATTGCCGGTGTGGACTCGATTGGTGGAACCGCAAGTGGCGAAATGCTGCACTTACTCAGTGAAAATAGCTTGCTCGTTTCGTTCGGTAGTATGACTGGCGAAACCATGCAGATTTCATCGGGTGATCTAATTTTCAAACAAGCGACAGTAAAAGGTTTCTGGGCGAGTGTGGTTAATAAAGAAATGCCAGCAGCTCGTAAAAAGGAACTGATCGTTGAGCTGCTAACATTAGCGACTCAGAAAAAATTAATCTTGCCTGTAGAAGGTGTTTTTAGTTTTGATGAGATTAAAACTGCCGCTCAAAGAGCAACGCAAGGCGCTCGTCAAGGCAAAGTATTATTAAAGCCGTAAAACACTAAAAGATCAGTCGAGAGACTGATCTTTTTTCATATCTTTAAAATAAAAAGGAAAATTGTATGATCGGACAAATATTGATTGCGCTTATCGCAATATTACATGTCTATATTTTAGTGTTAGAGATGTTTTTGTGGGACAAACCTTATGGCATGAAAGCCTTTGGAAATAATGCAGAAAAAGCAAAACTCACCAAAGTCATGGCACAGAACCAAGGTCTTTATAATGGCTTTTTAGCAGCAGGTTTATTTTGGTCTTTATTGGCTGATGCACCATTTGCAATATCAATTGCCAACTTCTTTTTAGGCTGTGTACTGATTGCTGGTATTTATGGTGGTCTAACTGCCAGTAAAAAGATTATTTATATTCAGGCGGTTCCGGCATTGATTGCTTTAGTCGCTGTTAATTTTCTTTAAAAAGCGCAAAATACAGCGTTTTGAAATGGAAATGACCAGATAGGAACAGCGCATGTGGGCGTTATTTTTAAAGTGTATGTTGGGGGCCGGGGTTGTCCTCATTATTTCGATTTTATCGAAAAGTAAGGCATTTTATATTGCGGGTTTAGTTCCGCTTTTTCCAACCTTCGCTTTAATTGCTCATGTGATTGTCTATCAGCAAAAAGGAGCCGAAGCATTACAGAAAACGGCTTTATTTGGTCTATGGTCACTGATTCCTTATGCCATTTATTTAGCTGCTGTTTATGTGCTGGCAACGCGTATGTCAATGTGGTCTTGTCTAGGAGTCGCAACGCTATGCTGGGTTGTGGCTGCGGCAGGTTTGATTTACGGCTGGCAATTGTTTCAAAGTTAAATTAAAGACTGACCATTTAACGAAGTAAATGGTCAGAGCTCATCTTGATTTAGATCTGATCTAAACCTAACCATTGTCTTTGATGGTAGGCACTATCCCAAAATAACCATTCAAGTTTTGCACCCATGGTATAGGCTGCATGCATTTTCTCTAAAGTATCTGCATCACAACGTGCGGCAACTTTATCTACCGTCGCAATCACATTACGAACGGCGGTATGGAATTCTTCACCTGCGTAGGTATCAATCCATGCCTGATAAGGATTGTTCGGGACAGACTTACTCACAATGTCTTTACCGACTTCGGCATAAATCCAGAAGCAAGGTAATAGAGCCGCAAGTACAACAGGGTAGCTTTCAGACCAAGCAGTTGCTGTCAAAAATGAAGTGTAATGATGGCCTGCCAAGGTCAATGGGGTATTTTTAAATTCTTCTTTAGTTACCCCAAAGTTTTTCATAAAGTCGTCATGCAAACTGCGCTCGACCACAATTGCAATTTTAGCTGCATCTGAAAACTGCATAATATCGTCAGCATCAAAAGCTTTAGCTGCTGCAACAGCCAGCACACGGCCATAGGCCACTAAATATTGAGCATCTTGAATAACATAATGACAAAAAGCTTCTTTATCTAAAGTACCGTTAGCAAGTTCCTGATTAAAAGGCAGGTCGAGAATTTTTTGATATAAATTTAAATTACGTTGCCAGAGTTCTTGAGAAAAAAGCATAAAAACATTCCATTTAAAATAAGACAGCTAAACCCGATTTTAAATCAATTTTAAAATACAAAAATAATAATGATAGATATATCGCAAGAAAATATTTAATACGATTAATAAGTTAATGAAATATTATAAATTTCTTTATTAAACAGTGAGATAAAGTAAAGTGAATAACGGCACAAAACAACATCGTTTTGTGGTTAATTATCGATATAATAGCCGCGGTTTTAAGAAAGATTAAATTTAGTTCTTGGTATAGGTCTGATCCATGAAGCATTTCCGATTTTCGATATTTTTTACGGTGGTGTGTTTAGCACTATCCGCTTACTGGGGTTTTACCCATGGACCTGAAGCGGGCGTGTCAACCATGCTTAAAGCTTTAACCATTACCGCGATTTTAGCTGTGATGGAAGTTTCTTTATCTTTTGACAATGCGGTCGTGAATGCATCGGTTCTACGTAATTGGGACCCGTTCTGGAAAATGATCTTTTTAACGGTAGGTATTTTAATCGCCGTTTTTGGTATGCGTCTGATTTTCCCAGTCGTGATTGTTGCAGTGACTGCTGATATGGGTGTTATTGAAGTAGCCAAAATGGCACTTAATGATCCGAAAACCTACTCTGAACGTTTAATGGCACATCACGCTGAAATTTCGGCTTTTGGTGGAACATTCCTATTATTGGTTTTCTTAAACTTCTTCTTTGATGACGAAAAAGAAACGCATTGGTTTAGATGGCTTGAATCTAAACTTGCAAGCTTGGCAAGCGTACCGGCAATGTCTGTATTTCTTGCTTTGATTGCTTTAATCGTGATGGCAGGTTATGTCGATGACCATCAACGTTTAGCTGTAACTATGGCCGGTATTTGGGGCATTGTGGTTTACATTGGCGTTGAAGTGCTCAGTCATTTGTTAGGTGGTGAGCCTGAAATTGATGAAAATGGTAATGCTGTATTACAAGATGGAACAGGCGCCGCTTCTGGTGTTGTAAAAGCCGGTTTAGGTGGTTTCTTATATCTTGAAGTGTTAGACGCATCATTTAGTTTTGATGGTGTAATTGGTGCATTTGCGATTACTAGCGACGTTGTCGTGATTATGCTCGGTCTTGCAATTGGCGCTATTTTTGTCCGTTCAATGACAGTTTATCTTGTAGAAAAAGGCACACTAGATGCCTATGTGTTCTTGGAACATGGCGCGCATTATGCGATCGGTGCTTTAGCATTCATTATGATTGCAAGTGGTACAGGCGTGCATGTACCGGAAGTTGTTACAGGTTTAATTGGTGTAGCGTTCATTGTTTGGGCGGTTATCGCTTCAATTCAATATTCGAAGCGCGAGCAACAGTCGCCTTAAGCTAATTTTCAGCAAACTTCGATAAACTAAAGAGGCTAAACGCCTCTTTATTTTTTTAAGCCCAAATCGTTATTTTAAATAAGGTGTCCCGTATTTTTAGAAACGAATCGGCTTATAATTTACTTAGTTTGATAACGTGTATTGATATGATGAATGCTTTGGAACGTCGCTCAACTTTTGCCTTAAGTAGTATTTTTGCACTACGCATGTTGGGCTTGTTCATGATTATTCCTGTCTTTTCTGTAGTTGGGCAGTCATATCAATATGCGACTCCAGCACTCATTGGTTTGGCTGTAGGTATTTATGGTTTAAGTCAGGCCATTTTACAAATTCCATTTAGCTTACTTGCTGACCGTTTTAGCCGTAAACCGCTTGTGGTCTTTGGTCTATTGCTCTTTGCTATTGGTGGTGCAATTGCCGGATTATCTGACACCATTTATGGCGTAATTATTGGCCGTGCTATCGCTGGGGCGGGTGCAGTTTCGGCAGTAGTCATGGCGCTTTTAGCCGATGTGACGCGTGAAGAGCAGCGTACTAAAGCCATGGCTGCCATGGGCATGAGTATTGGCCTATCTTTTGTAGTCGCTTTTAGTCTTGGGCCTTGGCTCACAAGCCTTGTAGGTATTTCTGGTTTGTTCTTTGTGACAACCATCATGGGTTTGATCGCGATTGCGATGTTATTGCTGGTGCCTAAAGTTACTCGTCACCATCGTAATTATCAGCAAGGCTACATGGCACAGCTTAAACAAGTCATTCAAATGGGTGATTTAAACCGTTTACACGTTTCGGTTTTTGCATTGCATTTATTGCTGACTGCCATGTTTATTTATGTGCCGTCACAGCTTATTGAGTTTGCGCATATTCCTTTGGCGAGCCACGGTTTGGTGTATTTGCCACTCTTGGTTATTAGTCTGTTTTTTGCATTTCCTAGCATTATCATCGCTGAAAAATATCGCAAAATGCGCGGCATTTTCTTAACAGCAATTACAGGCATTATTGCAGGTTTGCTTCTTCTTATATTTGGTTATCAATCAAAATATGTATTACTCGCTGGCTTAGGAATTTTCTTTATTGCCTTTAATGTCATGGAGGCTTTATTACCTTCTTGGCTGTCAAAATCCGCTCCAATCCAGTCGAAAGCCACCGCTATGGGGGTAAATGCCAGTAGCCAGTTCTTAGGTGCCTTTTTTGGTGGCACACTAGGTGGTCAATTATTGATGTTACATAATACGATTGGATGGAGTGTCTTAGCAGGGATTGCTATAATATGGCTGCTAATTAGTTTTGGTTTAGCTCAGCCGCGGTATTTGTCATCTATTGTGCTGCCATTGCCGCAAGTGCAACAGGTGAATGAGTGGACCACACAACTATTGGCAATTCGTGGTATCGAAGAAGTTGTGGTGATGCCTGACCAGCAAGTTGCTTATATTAAAGTCGATAAACAGTCTCTTGATGACGCTTCGCGACGTGATTTAACGCAGTTGTTCGGTAAAGAGGTAGCCATTTAAGCATAACTCTTATAAAGTAAAACATAGAAATGTATAGGATGAAGACAGCTAATGCGTGGTGTAAATAAGGTTATTTTGGTTGGTACTTTGGGTCGTGATCCTGAAACAAAAACTTTTCCAAATGGGGGCTCGTTGACCCAGTTTTCTATCGCAACAAGTGAAGTTTGGACCGATAAAAATACAGGTGAACGTAAAGAACAAACAGAATGGCACCGTATTGTTTTGCATAACCGTTTAGGGGAAATTGCTCAGCAGTTTTTACGTAAAGGTTCTAAGGTTTATATCGAAGGTTCATTACGTACACGTCAGTGGACAGACCAAAATGGTCAAGAACGTTACACTACAGAAATCCGTGGCGACCAGATGCAAATGTTAGATGCTCGTCAACAAGGTGAACAAGGTTTTGCTGGCGGTAATGATTTTAACCAACCACGTTTTAACGCGCCTCAACAAGGTGGCGGCTATCAAAATAACAACCAAGGTGGTGGCTACGGCCAAAACAATGGTGGTTATGGTGGCCAAGGTGGTTTCGGTAATGGTGGCAATAGCCCGCAAGGTGGTGGTTTCGCTCCTAAAGCGCCACAACAACCAGCATCTGCACCAGCTGATTTAGACGACGATTTACCGTTCTAATCAAAGTTTCAAAAAGGCGAGTTTATCTCGCCTTTTTTATTATTCAATTCCAAGTAAACGTACCAGTGCTGTGCCAGCCGCTGCCAGACAAATCACTAATAAAAGCGGTGCTTTTTTCCAAACTAAGAAAAGTGCTAAACCCACCCCAAATATACGTGCGAAACCTGCGAAATGGTGACCTTCAAAAAATGTAGTGGTCACAGCAATGGCACAGAGCAAAACGGTTGCGCCGTTTGAGAGTAAAACTTGGTATTTTTCAGAAAATGAAAACTTGGCACCTAAGTGGAAACCAGCAAAACGGATACTGTACGTACCCAGTGCGAGTAGAGCTATCCCTACAATAATCAGTAACTGTTGACTCATTTTTTTCTACCCCATATCAAGCCAAAAAGTGAAATCAGGATTGGAAGTCCTGCGGCTAAAAAGGGTGTGGTTATCAACGCTAAAGCTGATCCGGCAAATGCAGCTTTTCGAGTCACCTTATTCTTTAAAGCAGAAAAAGTAAGAGCAATTAAAATAGCTGGGAAAATCGCATCTAAGCCAAATGTTTTAGGGTCTGGAATAGCACTCCCAATAAAATAACCTACAGTGACACCGAGCGGCCAACTGAGCATGATGCCTATACCACATAGCCAGTAAGCAGCCTTTTTGGTGTCGAAATCAGGCTGTGCCATACCAAACAAAACACTTTCATCGTTCATGATATGAGACCCAAAATATTGAGAGAATTTGCCTCGAATCAGTTCATTGACCGCAATGCCAAAAGGTAGATGTCTTAAATTGACGAGTAGTCCTGCAATTGCAGCCGCAATCGGGCTACCACCTACCGCCAAGAATCCAATAAAAATAAATTCAGCAGTTCCCGCGAGCACAAATATGGATAGGCAAAGTGGGATCCAGAGTGCTAAGCCATAACTTGCGGCGAGTGAACCTAAAGACATACCAACGACACTCGTTGCTAAGCACACAAAGAAAATCGAGCGAGTAGTATCTTTACTAAGTTTTCTAATAAGAGCGTATGTAGTCATGTCATGATATAACGAACGATTTTCCATTATAATGAATAAGTCTGATTGTTTTGTCAAAACGAACGATCGTTTTTTTTATAGAACGGATAGAATGAATGTCTCAGCCAATTGAAATTATTGCCAAAGGTTTAACGCGTGAACGCCAAAGAGCAGGGCTTTCATTGGCAGAGGTTGCGCGCCGTGCAGGTGTTGCCAAATCTACACTTTCTCAATTAGAGGCAGGGCAAGGTAATCCAAGTATTGAAACCTTGTGGGCACTTTGTGTTGCACTCAATATTCCATTTGCACGTTTGATGGAAGAACCGAGCAATCAAGTACAAGTCATTCGCTGTGGTGATGGGCCAACGGTGAGTTCGGAGATTGCCAATTACAAAGCAATTTTGTTGGCGACCTGTCCACCCCATGCGCGCCGAGATGTGTATTTATTGATTGTTGAACCGGGCGAAGATCGACTTTCAGAACCACATCCAGTTGGTTCTGTAGAACATATTATTGTAGTGGAGGGGCGAGCTTTAGTGGGTTTAATTGATGAGGCGGTTGAGCTGGGTGTTGGAGACTATATTTGTTATCCAGCCGATCAAAAACATATATTTAGAGCTTTGGAAACTGGCACAAAAGCGTTATTAATTTCTGAACAAAACTAAAGAAATTCAATCTGATTAAAATAAAAACAAAAAGCCATTTACCAGCATCTTCTACAAAAAGGGCCAATTTTGCGTATAAATTTTGCAATTGGCTCTCTCTTTTATTACAAAAATGGCTCTCGTTTCTTGAGTGCCGAAACGACAAATTAAAGCCATTGGAAGTATGCATACGGAAGCGCCGGATAAGCTCAGTGAATTTTCTGTTTTAGGAATTGGGCAGAACGGCTAAATTTTTAGGGGATATTTTTTGGCTTCGGAGGATTTCCGAGACTAGCCGATATCCTCCATATATTAAGGAAAATGATATGGCAGCTCATCAAAATGGTTCTGAAGCCAATCACTCCCAAAGTTTAAAACATGGACTTAAATCACGCCACTTAACCATGATCTCGATTGCAGGGGTTATTGGTGGCTCTCTCTTTGTTGGCTCAGGCAGTATTATCTACAACACCGGCCCTGTAGTTTTTCTAACTTATGCTTTAGGTGGCCTACTCGTTTGGTTCATCATGCGTATGTTAGGCGAGATGGCCGTTTTAAATCCCGACAGTGGCTCTTTTTCAACTTATGCAGACCGTGCGATTGGCCGTTGGGCAGGGTTTTCAATTGGTTGGTTGTACTGGTGCACGCTGGCGATGCTCATGGGCTGGGAAGCTTATGTAGCAGGAAAAATTTTAAATAACTGGTTCCCGTTTATTCCGATCTGGGTTTATATGACCGTCGTTATTGTCGCACTGGTTGTTGTCAATTTACAAAACGTCAAGAACTATGGTGAATTCGAGTTCTGGTTTGCGCTCATCAAAGTCATCGCGATTGTTGTTTTCCTTGTGATTGGTAGTTTAGCCATCATGCATTTGTGGCCTTGGGGCAATCCGGCTGCATCTGGTATAAGTAACTTAACCTCTCAAGGCTTTATGCCAAATGGCGGTTCGTCAGTGATTACCGCCTTGCTTGGAGTAATGTTCGCCTATATTGGCGCTGAAATTGTTACCGTAGCAGCAGCAGAGTCTGCAAATCCATCTAAAGAAATTCGTAAGGCATCAAACTCGGTGGTTTGGCGTATTATTTTATTCTACGTTGGTTCAATGTTCGTTGCTGTATGTCTTATTCCTCACAACAATGAACTTTTAAAAGATTCGACTTGGGGTACTTATAGTGTAACTCTGTCTGCACTTGGTATTCCGGGCGCGCGCCATATCGTAAATTTTGTAGTTCTAACATCGGTATGTAGTTGCTTTAACTCAGCGCTTTACACGTGTTCACGGATGCTATTCTCGCTATCTAAACGTGGTGATGCACCAAAAAGTTTTGGTTCTGTAAACAGTAAAAGCAGTCCTTGGGTGGGTGTGATTGTGTCATGCTTCTTCTCTGTAATTGCGGTAATTTTAACTGCCACAGAGAGTATGAATGTTTATGACTTCTTCATGCTAACAACAGGTGCAGCAACACTATATGTGTACCTGACCATTGCTTATTCTCAGCTTCGTATGCGTAAAAAATTAGAAGCTGAAGGCGTGAAGATTGACTTTAAAATGTGGATGTTCCCTTACCTAACCTATGTGGTGATCTTTGCAATTATTGGTGCAATTCTTACCATGTTGATTGAAGGTACTTATTTTAAAGAAGTGATTTACACCACAGCATTGTTCGGCATTATTGTGTTCTTCGGGTTATTGTCTGAAAAGCTAGGTTGGGGTAAAGACCGTCGCGCAACCCATTTAACTCATAGCCATGAAGAAAAGTTAGTTTAAATTTTTAAACCAAAAGAGCCTCACAATGAGGCTCTTTTTTATTTTACTCAGATAAAAATCAATTCAGTGTGGATACACCTGCTTCACGTAAGCATTGAAGCAAGACGCCAAAAGCCATCACCATATCTTTTTCATTTACACAGGCAAAGCCCATCAGCAGTCCGCGCTCTGCATGTGCATGCGACTGCATGTAGTACTGAGACAGTGGACGAACCTTGACACCACGTTCAAGCGCTGTGGCTGCAATCGCGACATCATCGCAAGAGTTCGGTAGTTTTAAAACCAGATGTAACCCTGCCGCTTCGTCATATTCATGAATAAATTCGGGACCAAGATAGCGTTGAATTAAGCTCACCAAGTAATCGCGACGTTTACCATAGAGCAGGCGCATACGGCGAATATGCGCTTCATAATGGCCTTCACGTATAAATTCAGCGAGGGCTTTTTGCTCAAGCAAGTGCCCACCACGATAAAGCTCGGCCGCAACAATACGTAGCGGTGAAAATAGCGGCTTAGGGACGACCAAATAGCCAATTCTTAAGGATGGATAAATAGTTTTACTAAACGTGCCCATATATAAAACAGGTGCGTTATTTTCTAAGCCTTGCAAAGATGGATAAGGCTGACCCGAGAAACGGAACTCACTGTCATAGTCATCTTCTACAATCCAGCTATTGTGCTGACGTGCGATTTGAATCAATTGTCTGCGACGATCAAGGCTTAAATGTGAGCCAAGCGGATATTGATGTGATGGTGTGACAAAAATGAGTTTAGGCGGTACTGCCGGATTTTCTTCAGGAATAATGCCTTCAGCATCGACAGGCATGGGCTGAATATCGAGGCCATTAATCCGTAACGTATTACGCATTCCCCAATAAGCGGGATCTTCAATCCAGACTTTATCTCCCATATCACTCAGTGCACGTGAGACTAAATCAATAGCTTGGTGAATGCCTTCGGTAATAATAATCTGATCTGCATCGCACTGGACTGAACGCGCAACACGTAAGTAATCTGCCAACGCACTACGAAGCTCTATGCATCCACCTGCGTTGCTATAAATCAGGCGGTTAATGTCCGGTTCGCGGCTTAAGCGTGCTTGAATACGACTAAAAATATGATGTGGGAACTCTGTAACATCGGGTGCTCCCGGAACAAAGGCTCCCCATTGATGTGGCGAGGCTGCGGCATATCCTAATAAATTTGAGCCACGTTGTGAGAGGGCATAGGAACTTTGAACATTTGGGCTAGAAACTACTTTTTTCTTGTTTTGTGTATTTAAAAAACTCTCTGGTAACTTTTCGGCAACCCATGTGCCATGTCCTGTCCGTGCTTCTAAATAGCCTTCGGCCTGTAGTTGTTCGTAGGCACTAAGAACGGTATTTCTCGAAACATGAATTTCACTGGCTAAATCGCGTGATGCAGGTAGACGAGTCTTGGGCTGGATGACTCCATCAATAATGGCACCACGCAGGCAACGGAAAAGGCGTTGATGTAGTTTCCCTTCAGTGTCCTGTTGGAGTCGTTGCAGCAAATGATCTCCAAGTAAACTACGCAATTGGCTCTCTCCTACAGTTAAAAAGTGGCTCTCGTCAGTTGCCATCAGACGAGCGAAATTACATGCATAGGCAGTCGTTGTAAAGCACCCTGAAAATTAAGCACAGGATGCAAAAAAACTAAGCTGCAACTGATGATGAAAATATGAGGGAATCAAATGGATACTCAACATTCTGCACTTAACGCACGTAAACAGCAAGCAACTCCACGTGGTGTAGGCGTGATGTGTCAGTGGTATGCGGAAAAAGCTGAAAATGCCACGATTTGGGACAAGGAAGGCAACCAATTTATCGATTTCGCTGGTGGTATTGCAGTTTTAAATACAGGCCATCGCCACCCTAAAGTCATTGCAGCGGTGACTGAACAACTTACTAAATTTACGCATACTGCGTATCAAGTTACGCCTTATGAAAGCTATGTGGCTTTAGCTGAACGTATTAATGAACGCGCACCAATTGCTGGTCCTGCGAAGGCAGCTTTTTTCACAACAGGTGCAGAAGCTGTTGAAAATGCAGTAAAGATTGCTCGTTGTTACACAGGTCGTCACGGTATTATCACGTTTGGTAACGGTTTCCACGGTCGTTCATTCATGACCATGGCAATGACAGGTAAAACTGCGCCTTACAAACGTGATTTCGGTGTAATGCCAGCGGGTGTGTTCCACGCACGTTACCCAGTACCTGCAAAAGGTATTTCAGTAGATGCGGCGATTGAAAGCGTTGAAGATATTTTCAGTGAAGATATTGCACCACATGACGTAGCAGCAATTGTACTTGAGCCAGTACAAGGCGAAGGCGGTTTCAATGTGGTGCCAGCCGAGTTCTTAAAACGTTTACGCGCAATTTGTGATAAGCACGGTATTTTACTTATCGCTGATGAAGTTCAATCTGGTTTTGCTCGTACTGGTAAGTTATTTGCGATGAACCATTATGAAACTAAAGCAGACCTCATCACGATGGCGAAAAGCTTGGGCGGCGGTTTCCCTATTTCGGGTGTTGTGGGCCGTGCAGAAGTGATGGATGCACCAAACCCGGGTGGTCTAGGCGGTACTTATGCAGGTAGCCCGATTGCAGTTGCAGCTGCGCATGCCGTGATTGCCGCGATTGAAGAAGAAAACCTATGCGACCGTGCAAATGAATTAGGCGCTGAGTTAGTTGCTACGCTTAAAGATATTCAGCAAGCAACAGGTGACGTGGTCACTGATATTCGTGCATTGGGTTCAATGGTTGCAGTAGAACTTGAGACTGCTGAACAAGCAAAAGTTGTACAAAACTATGCAATGGAAAACGGGTTGTTACTTCTTACTTGTGGTAAATACGGTAATGTAATTCGTTTCTTATATCCATTAACCATTCCTGCTGAGCAATTCCGTCAAGGTCTTGATATCTTGAAACAAGGTTTTGCGACACTAAAAGCAGGTAGTGCAAAAGCAATGGAGCAATCTGCATGATTCAAAATAATTTGCAGTATTTATTAAAACATCCTGATATTTCATTAGAAGCACCTGCATCAAATGACTATATCGAGGTGAAGGATGCTGCTACGGGTGAAACTTTGGCATGGATAAAAACCTATGACCGTGCAGGAGTTGAAGCCGCAATTAACCGTTCAGCAAAAGCGCAGGCTGCTTGGAAAAAGCAAACTGCCTTGGCGCGTGCTGATGTGCTATTGGCATGGTACAACCTCATGCTTGAGCACAAAGAAAATCTGGCTCAAATCTTAACAGCTGAGCAAGGTAAACCATTGGCAGAAGCACGTGGTGAAATTGGTTATGCAGCATCATTCATTCGCTGGTTTGCCGAGCAAGCGCGTCGTATCGATGGTGAAGTCTTAACACCTACCTTGCCAAACCAACGTCTGCTCGTGATTAAACAAGCGATTGGTGTTACAGCTGCAATTACGCCGTGGAACTTTCCGGCTGCCATGATTACGCGTAAAGCAGGTCCAGCCATTGCTGCAGGTTGTTCAATGTTGGTTAAACCGGCAGAGCAAACGCCTTTAACCGCCTATGCGCTTGAAGTATTGGCGTTACAGGCAGGCTTACCAGCAGATGTTTTAATTAACATTAGTGGTGATGCAGTTGAAGTCGGCAAAACCCTATGCGAAAGCGATATTGTTCGTAAGTTAAGCTTTACTGGTTCAACACAAGTGGGCCGTATCTTGATGCAACAATGTGCGCCAACCATTAAAAAGCTTTCGCTTGAACTGGGTGGTAACGCGCCTGTATTGGTATTTGATGATGCCAACCTTGAACAAGCGGTTCAGGGCATCATGGCAAGTAAATATCGTAACAGCGGTCAAACCTGTGTCTGCGCTAACCGTATTTATGTTCAAGATGGCATTTACGATGCATTGGCAGAGCGTTTGGTTGAAGCTGTGTCTAAGCTTAAAGTTGGCGATGGCCGTCAAGAAGGTTCAACCCAAGGACCTTTAATTGATGAAGATGCGATTGCAAAAGTTCAGTCTCATATTGCAGATGCAACTGAGAAAGGCGCAACAGTTCGTATTGGTGGTAAACGTTCGGCACTTGGCGGTACATTCTTTGAACCGACTGTGTTAACTGGCGTAACGCAAGACATGAAAGTATCTAAAGAAGAAACTTTTGGTCCACTTGCCCCATTGTTCCGCTTTAAAACTGAAGATGAAGCAGTGGCAATGGCGAACGATACCGAGTTCGGTTTAGCTGCTTATTTGTTTACTCAAAGCACAGCTCGTCAATGGCGAGTAGGTGAGGCACTTGAGTACGGTATGGTCGGCATTAACACGGGCGCAATTTCAAATGAAGTTGCTCCGTTTGGTGGCGTAAAACAGTCAGGTCTAGGTCGTGAAGGTTCAAAATTCGGCATCGAAGAATATGTCGAAATGAAATACCTCTGCGTAGACTTATCTGAGTAAGGGATAAAGCGAGTTCGCTTTGTTCTGAACGAAAACATGCAGTTATACTGCATGTGATGTTTCACAAAAAAACCGGTCATGCCCATTCATGACCGGTTTTTTATTTAAGTCGGCAAATATCCTTCATGGCTTTCGGGTAAACGTCTGAGTTCTTCAATCAGGGTTTCAATGAGTTTTTCGACCACCAGACGTTGGCCTTTTCTAGACACATAAACTAGTTGTAGCATGCCAATATTCGACTTCCAGTCAGGAAGTATATGGACCAGTGTTCCTTTACGAATTTCCGATTCAACGGTTAAAAAAGGAAGATCTGCAATACCTAGACCATCCATTACAGCATAGTAAACGCCAGCCAAATCATTACTTTTGATTCGTGGTTGATAAGGCACATCAACCGATTCACCATTACGTATATTGCATAAATGCCAAATATAATTTTGCTTTTGTGTGCCTAAGCTAATACTTGGAAAGTCCTGTAATTCGGAATAATGCTTAATGGTACGACCTTGCAGTAATTCAGGCGAAGCCACCAGACAATGATCGGTTTTAATCACATCACGAACAATCAAATTTGAATCTTCATTCGGTTCAAAATTGGTTCGAATCGCAAGGTCGATGTCATCATGCAAGATATCTACTCGACGGCTGGTTAGCTCAAGAGATATTTCAACTTTAGGGTAGGTTTTTAAAAACTGATTTAAAATTTTTCTAATTTGAAAATGCATCATTAAAGGCGGGCAGCTTACTTTTACCAAACCTTGAGGCTCACTTTTTTGCTTTAATAACACGTTCTCTGCACATTCAACTTGAGCAATGACTTTGCAGCATTCCTCGTAAAACTCTTGACCTAAATCGGTCACTTTAAAATGGCGGGTTGTTCTTTGAATCAGGCTGACATTAAATTTATTTTCAAGGTCAATAATGCGTCGGCTGAGCTTGGATTTACTAATATTTTCGGCCTCACTGGCAGCACTAAAGCCGCCGTGTTTCACGACCAAATAGAAATAATAAAAATCATCAAAAGAGCTTATCAATGTCCGTTCAACCCATTTAAATGTAAGATTAGAATGCTTAAGCATTCTAATCTTGGCAGTAGAACTTATTTTTGGCTAGTGTTGTGATTGTAACTTGAAATCAGGTTACGGTAGTCAGGGATATGATTTGAGAACAATGTGCCCAAACCTTCAATATCATTACGCCAGTCACGGTGTAATTCACACGCCATACCGAACCAAGTCATTAGCTGAGCACCTGCTTTAGACATACGGTCCCAAGCTGCATCACGTGTTAATTCGTTGAAAGTACCAGAAGCATCAGTAATCACGAATACTTCAAAGCCTTCTGCCAAAGCAGATAGTGCAGGGAATGCCACACAAACTTCAGTTACAACACCTGCAATAATCAGTTGTTTTTTACCAGTTGCTTTAACCGCTTTTACGAAATCTTCATTGTCCCACGCATTGATTTGGCCTGGACGTGGAATAAAAGGTGCATCTGGGTGAATTTCTTTTAACTCAGGAACTAAAGGACCGTTTGGACCAGTTTCAAAACTGGTTGTTAAAATTGTTGGAAGATTGAAGTATTTTGCTGCATTTGCAACAGCAAGTACGTTGTTTTTAAATTTATCCGGATCGATATCTCGAACTAAAGAAAGTAAACCTGCTTGATGGTCAACTAAAAGAACCGCAGCATTATCCTTGTCTAAGCGTACATAATCTTGAGCCATTTTTTATGTCCTCATGTTATCAAATTGAATAATCAAAAATTATTGGGTAGGTCATCAGTGCCTAAAATCATGCTAGATGAGTTTGTTGTCGTAATTAAGTCTAAAAAATAGGATTAAGAATTTTAAAAATAGGACGATCTCTTAAACAAAACATCAAAATTTATGATTGTCCCATAAATGCAATAATGTGTTGCTAATCCTGATCTATAAACTGCAATTATTGAGGCGTAAAATCAATCTCAGTTCAAGAAAATCCTACATATATAGGAGAGATCAGATGAAGAAATTTCTTGGTGCATATCAAAATAACCACATGCATTGGGTTGGTGATGGTTTCCCTGTATATAACCTGTTCTCTTATGACCGTTTAGGCCAAACCCTAAGCCCATTTTTGTTACTGGATTATGCAGCGCCATATAACTTCTCACCAACCACTGAACAACAAGGTGTAGGTTCACATCCTCACCGTGGCTTCGAAACAGTTACTATTGCCTATCAAGGTGAAGTGACTCATAAAGACTCAAGTGGTGGTGGCGGAACCATTAAAACCGGTGACGTGCAATGGATGACTGCGGGTGCAGGGGTGTTACATGAAGAGTTCCATTCTCCTGAATTTGCAGAGCATGGCGGTCTTTTTGAAATGGTGCAATTGTGGGTAAATTTACCTTCGCATTCAAAAATGACCCCTGGAAAATATCAAGCCATTGAAGCTAAAGATATTCCGGACATTGCACTAGACGAGCACGGTAGTCATTTGCGTGTGATCGCAGGTGAATATGCAGATGCAAAAGGTGCAGCAACTACATTTAGTCCATTAAATGTATGGGACGGTAAATTGGTAAAAGGCCAAAAACATACCCTGTATGTACCTGAAGGGCATACTACCCTTGTTGTTGTGCTAGAGGGCGCGGTTGTGGTCAATGATACAAACCGTCTTGAAGGCAAAACCGTTGCGATTTTATCTCGTGAGGGCGTTGAGTTTAGCTTAAATGCTGAAGAAGACACTAAATTCTTGGTGTTGACTGGCCAACCACTAAATGAGCCAATCGAAGGTTATGGTCCATTTGTCATGAATACCAAAGCCGAGATTATGGAAGCGATTAACGATTTTAATCGTGGAAAATTCGGTTCAATCATGCAAGAAGGATAAATTGCTAAGCTGTACTTAATGATCTTTAAAAGCAAAGTAATAAAAAGCCCGCTATCAAGTGTGAATAGCGGGCTTTTTCGCTGTAAAGTTTCTGTTTTTATGAGGGATATCATTATTGTGTCGGCATTGTTTTGTGTGATTTAGTTCTCATTATTATGCCACCATGATACCGCAAAAAATGATACTTGTAAAACGAATGATATAAATACAGTTAAATTATCTTATTTTATTTAAAAGAATTTTTTTAAATTTTTAAAAAATATAGATTTTTATACAGTCATCCTCTTTTGTAAAATTTTATGAAAAACTTTTGGGCTTACCTTTTAAAATTTTTCTATATAAATTGATGCAAAAAATAAAAATCTGGTAGTTTTTAATACGGTGTTTTTTTAGGGTATGAGTGATAATCAAAAAAATTCTCGAAAAATGGGACATCATTTTGGATATCGCAATTATTGGCAGTGGAATGGCAGGACTTGCAGCAGCAAGAATTCTGAAAGATGCAGGACATACAATCACGATATTTGAAGCACTTCCTGGCCGGGGAATGGACAGTCATAGCATTGAGTTCGATGGTGGGATTATTGATGCACCATTGCGTGTTATGAACCCGCATCTATGGAAAAATACACTCAGCCTTGCTGCACATTTAGGCATTAAAACCTTTCCGGTTCGTACCTATATGTCTTGTAGCTGGTTATTTGAAGATCGTACTGAAACATGGTTAACCACATCTCGTAGCCGTATTGGTAATTTCCCAATTATCAATAACCGTAAAGGTATCCAGCAATAT